>JBAJNM010000045.1 GCA_036881865.1 Parvularculales bacterium
GAGATGGTTATGCCGGGAGATAATTGCAAGATGGAGGTTACGTTGATCTCACCGATAGCGATGGAGGAGAAGTTGCGCTTTGCTATCCGTGAGGGTGGCCGGACGGTTGGTGCGGGCATCGTATCTAAAATCCTGGAGTAGTCCGGAATAGGCGAAGTGCTCATGGTGAGTAACGCGTCCGGGTTCAGAATCGGAGGAGTGTAGCTCAGCTGGTAGAGCATCGGTCTCCAAAACCGAGGGCCGGGGGTTCGAGTCCCTCCACTCCTGCCAATAGGGGGCCACCGGTTAGGAAAGAGTGAAGGCCGGAGAGTGAGAAGTAGGTGGTGAAAGAAGAGAGAAGCGGATCAGGAACAAAATCATGGCAAAAACAAAACCGTTAGAGTTTATACAGCAGGTACGTTCGGAAACCTCCAAGGTAACATGGCCCACCCGCAACGAAACCGTTGTAACGACGGTCATGGTGTTCATCATGGTTTTTCTGGCGGCGATATTTTTCTTGCTGGCAGATCAGGTTCTTAATTTTGTCGTGAAATATTTGTTGGGCGTTGGCGCGTGAAGCACACGCAGTCGGGAACAGAGGAATAAGACATCAAAGCCATGGAAAAACGCTGGTACATCGTACATACCTACTCCAACTTTGAGTACAAGGTTGCTGATGCCATTCGGGAGCAGACGGTGGCGGCCGGTCTTGAAGATCAGATTGAGGAGGTGCTTGTACCGACGGAAGAGGTCATCGAGGTTAAACGCGGACGCAAACAGAATGCGGAGCGCAAGTTTTTCCCGGGATATTTGCTGGTCAGGATGGAGATGACGGACGAAGCCTACCATCTGGTCAAGGGCTTGCCTAAAGTAACGGGTTTTCTGGGGAGTAGTACAAAACCCTCGCCGGTCAGCCAGAGGGAGGTAGATCAGATCAGGTCCCGGGTACAGGAAGGGGTAGAGCGGCCCAGGCCTTCTGTGACCTTTGATATTGGAGAGCAGGTTCGGGTGGCAGATGGTCCGTTCGCTTCTTTCAATGGTCTGGTAGAGGATGTGGATATGGAGAAGGCGCGTTTGAAAGTGGCGGTGTCTATTTTTGGTCGGGCCACGCCGGTGGAATTGGAATATGGACAGGTTGAAAAACTGTAGGGCATACAGCCGGCGTACAAACTGTAGAGTGTAATGAGAGAATTATGGCGCAGATAGCAGGTTATTTGAAAATGCAGGTACCCGCGGGGCAGGCTAACCCCTCGCCTCCCATTGGTCCGGCACTTGGTCAGCGGGGCTTGAATATTATGGAGTTCTGCAAGGCTTTCAATGAAGCCACTCAGGGGTTGGAGCAGGGCATGCCCGTACCGACAATGGTCACAATATACGCCGACAAGAGTTTTACCTTCACCACTAAAACTCCGCCGGCTGCATGGTACTTGAAAAAGGCGGCCAATCTTAAAAAAGGGGGTTCAACCCCCGGACGGGAAATTGCGGGGAAGGTGAGTGTCGCGCAATGCCGTGAGATTGCGGAAACCAAACTGCAAGATCTGAACGCCACCGATCTGGATGCGGCGACAAAAATTATTATGGGCTCGGCGCGGGCCATGGGGTTGGAGGTTCAGGAGTAATCATGTCAGCCAGAGGCAAACGGTATAAAAATTCCGCAGAGGGTGTATCTCGTGATGAACTGTACTCTCTTGATGCGGCGGTCGGGATTATCAGGAAAGGGGCGACGGCCAAATTTGATGAAACCATAGAGCTGGCCGTTAATTTAGGTGTTGATCCCCGCCATGCCGATCAGATGGTGCGGGGTGTATGCAATCTGCCCAATGGGTCCGGCCGGACGGTCCGGGTGGCGGTTTTTGCAAGAGATGCCAAAGCGGATGAGGCGCGTGAGGCGGGGGCTGATATTGTGGGCGCGGAAGATTTGATAGAGCAGGTTCAGGGGGGGGCGGTAGATTTCGACAGATGTATTGCCACGCCGGACATGATGCCTCTTGTAGGGCGTCTTGGTAAGGTGCTTGGGCCTCGCGGTCTTATGCCGAACCCTAAAGTTGGTACGGTGACGGCGGATGTTGCGGAGGCCGTTAAAGCGGTCAAGAGTGGTGCGGTTGAGTTTAAGGTTGAGAAAGAGGGTGTTGTGCAGGCGGGTATTGGCAAGGCAAGTTTTGAAGAAGAAAAAATTGCCGGGAATATACGCGCCATGATGGACGCCCTTCAAAAGGCGAAACCATCGGGGGTGAAGGGCACTTATGTGAAGCGCATTGCCTTGAGTTCCACTATGGGGCCGAGTGTCAGAATTGATCCGGCAAGCGTTTCAGGCGGCTTGGGTGCGTAAGGGACCGTGAGGAGATAAAGAGTCGTGAATAGAGCGGAAAAAGCACAGGAAGTATCGTCACTGCGGGACGTCTTCGCCGGTCCGGGAACGGTCATTGTGACGCACTATAGCGGGCTGAATGTATCCCAGCTGACGGATTTGCGTGGACGGATGATGGAAAGAGGGGCGGCTTTTCGGGTTGTCAAAAACCGTCTGGTGAAACTGGCTATAGTGGGAGCGGAGGCTGAAGGTCTTGGAGATTTGCTTACGGGGCCGACAGCGATTGCTTTTTCGGAAGATCCGGTGGCGGCCCCCAAAATTGTTGCTGATTTTGCTAAGGAACACGAAAACCTGATTATTCGGGGCGGCATCATGGGGGATGTACTTCTCGATGTGGCAGCTGTTAAGGCGCTGGCCGATTTGCCGTCTCTGGATGAGCTGAGAGGGCGTTTGGTCGGTATGATACAAACACCGGCCACGCGTATTGCCGGTGTACTACAGGCTCCCGCCGGACAACTGGCCCGCGTCATGGGTGCATACGCGGCAAGTGATTAAAACAGGAGTAGAACAGACAGTGACTAAAACAGGAGTGTACAGGCAGTGAATGGAGCAGCACAGACAGTGGTTAAAACAGGAGTAGAACAGGCAGTGACAGGAATAGTACAAGCCGTAATACAAACCCCCGCCGGGCAACCCCCGTTGGGCTCATTTGTACACAAATCCTCACCGGAAAACCGGCCGGCATCATGGCCCCATACAAACATAGTACACCCGCTAACCCCCATGATGGCACCACTCGCCCGGCAAAAATTAAATATGAATGAAATCAAGTAGTTAGAAAAACGATATTGAAAAAAATGTTAGCATTAGCAAACACTCAGGAAAGGGTTGAACAATGGCTGATTTGCAAAAGATAGCGGATGATCTCTCCGGCCTTACGGTAATGGAGGCTGCGGAGTTATCCAAAATGTTGGAAGAGAAGTGGGGCGTATCGGCGGCAGCGCCGGTAGCAGTCGCAGGCGTTGCGGCACCTGCCGGTGAAGATGCCGGTGGGGCAGAGGAAAAAGATTCCTTTACCGTTGTGATGACCTCTTTTGGTGATAAGAAAATCAATGTCATTAAAGAGGTGCGTACAATAACAGGTCTTGGTCTCAAAGAAGCCAAGGAATTGGTAGAAGGTGCGCCCGGTGACGTAAAAGCGGATGTGCCTAAAGACGAGGCCAACGAAATCAAGGAAAAACTTGAGGCGGCGGGTGCCACTGTGGAGTTAAAATAATCTGTGAGTGGCGCCATAGGGTCGCGCACTCGGGTGGTGCATAAGCAAGCAGAGCGTGTAGCGGGCTTTTTGGCGGTGCGGGCGGCGCCGGAAGGCCAATTGCCACTTTGATGAAAGCGCCGTAGCGGTAGTTGCATTGATGGTTAGTGTACCGTTTTGTTGCAGAGAAGAATAGCTCAGCAAGACACAACTCAGGTAAATACAACAAGGAATAGAATATGTCTCAATCTCTCGTCAGTCAAAGGCGGCTTCGTAAATCGTTTGGTCGCATTCCGCAAATTGCGGAGATGCCTAATTTGATTCAAGTGCAGAAATATTCGTATGACCAGTTTCTGCAAGTAGAAGAGCCGGAGGGCGGGCGATTAGATCATGGATTGGAGGCAATCTTTCGTTCTGTTTTTCCTATTGAAGATGTTGCGCACATCTCTCAGTTAGAGTTTGTCCGTTATGACTTTGATACGCCGAAATATGACATAGAAGAATGTCGCCAGCGCGATATAACCTATCAAGCACCTTTGAAGGTTAAAATGCGTCTGGTGGTTTTTGAAAACGATGAAGAAACGGGCGCACGCTCCATTCGCAGTATTAAAGAGCAGGATGTCTATATGGGTGATATTCCGCTTATGACAGACAATGGCACGTTTGTTGTGAATGGAACCGAGCGGGTGATTGTCTCTCAGATGCATCGTAGCCCGGGAGTCTTTTTTGACCATGACCGTGGCAAAACTCATGCGTCAGGTAAGTTGCTTTATGAAGCGCGGATTATTCCTTATCGCGGGTCTTGGATAGATTTTGAGTTTGATCCTAAAGACCTTGTTTATGTGCGTATCGACCGTCGGCGAAAATTGCCGGTAACCACGTTATTTTATGCGTTAGGCATGACCGCAGATGGAATTTTGTCAGAGTTCTACAATAGCGTGAACTATACCCGCACGAAGGATGGTTGGCGGACGGTCTTTTCGGGTGACAAAGTACGGCCTTATCGATTGCCTACGGATCTGGTTAATGCTGCTGATGGTAAAACTGTCGTAGAGGCGGGGCGTAAACTGACGCCGCGTCTAGCCAGACAGTTGGCCGAGGATGGCTTGAAAGAGATTCTTGTGCGTGATGAAGATTTGGATGGGCAATATATGGCTAAAGAAATCGTCAACATGAAAACTGGCGAGATTTTGGCTGAGGCGGGTGAAGCTATCTCCCTTGAGTTGTTGGGGGCACTTGGTGAGGTAGGTCACGATAGCCTTGATATCTTAGATATTGATCATGTAACCACAGGGGCTTTTATTCGCAACACCCTTGCTAATGATAAATGCACGGATCGCTCTCAAGCGTTGCAGGATATCTATCGGGTTTTGCGCCCGGGTGAGCCACCGAATCCTGAGACGGCGGAGGCTCTTTTTGAAAATCTGTTTTTTAACTCGGAGCGTTATGATTTATCTGCTGTAGGTCGCGTCAAGATGAACATGCGGCTTAATCTTGAGGTTGATGATACGGTTCGGGTTTTGCGTCGGGAAGATATTCTTGAGGTTGTGAAAACCCTTGTTGCCTTACGTGATGGTAAGGGCGAGGTTGACGACATTGACAATCTTGGCAACCGGCGGGTTCGCTCGGTGGGTGAGTTGATGGAAAATCAATATCGCGTGGGCTTGTTGCGCATGGAGCGCGCTATTCGGGAACGCATGGGGTCCGTGGATGTAGACATTGTGATGCCTCACGATCTTATCAATGCTAAGCCGGTAACGGCAGTCATTCGGGAGTTCTTTGGTTCTTCGCAGTTGTCGCAATTCATGGACCAGACCAATCCTTTATCTGAAATTACTCACAAGCGGCGTTTGTCAGCGCTGGGGCCGGGAGGTTTGACCAGAGAGCGGGCGGGCTTTGAGGTACGCGATGTACATCCGACTCACTATGACGTATCTGTCCGATTGAAACGCCAGAAGGTCCCAATATTGGCCTCATTAACTCTCTGGCGACGTATGCCCGTATTAACAAGTATGGCTTTATTGAAAGTCCCTATCGTCGGGTGCGAGAGGGTCGCATTACAAAGGAGGTAACGTATCTCTCAGCCATAGAGGAAAATCGCTATCACATAGCACAAGCTAACGTGCCTTGCGATGAAAAGGGTAATTTTCTGGAGACTCTGGTGAACTGTCGTATTGCGGGTGACTTTGAAATGGTAGCCCCTGATAAGGTGGACTATGTGGACGTCTCACCCCGTCAGGTTGTTTCTGTTGCAGCTGCTCTTATTCCGTTTCTTGAGAATGATGACGCCAACCGTGCTTTGATGGGGTCTAACATGCAACGCCAAGCGGTGCCTCTTATGAAGACGGAAGCACCTTTAGTAGGTACGGGTATGGAATCTGTTGTTGCGCGGGACTCTGGAGCAGCGATTGGAGCGCGCCGTGCAGGCATTGTAGATCAAGTTGATGCTACACGTATTGTTATACGAGCTACAGAAGAAAAAGATCCCTCTCGTTCGGGTGTGGATATTTACAACCTGCTCAAGTTCCAGCGCTCCAACCAAAACACGTGCATCAATCAGCGACCTCTGGTACGGGTTGGTGATGAAGTGGCTGCTGGTGAGATTATAGCGGACGGTCCGTCCACTGATTACGGAGAGTTGGCTTTGGGGCGTAATATCCTCGTGGCATTCATGCCGTGGCATGGATATAACTTTGAGGATTCTATTTTGGTCTCTGACCGGGTGGTGCGGGATGACGTATTTACGTCGATCCATATAGAAGAGTTTGAAGTAATGGCTCGGGATACTAAATTGGGGCCGGAGGAAATTACGCGGGACATTCCCAATGTTGGTGAGGAGGTTTTAGCCAATCTTGATGAGTCAGGTATTACCTATGTGGGTGCAGAGGTGCATCCGGGAGATATTCTGGTAGGCAAGATAACCCCTAAGGGGGAGACTCCCATGACACCGGAAGAAAAACTATTACGGGCGATTTTCGGTGAGAAAGCATCAGATGTTCGCGATACCTCTCTTAGGTTACCGCCCGGTGTTGCGGGTACGGTCGTGGAGGTGCGGGTGTTTAATCGTCACGGCGTGGATAAAGACGAACGGGCTATGGCTATTGAACTGGAAGAAATTGAACGTTTGAAAAAAGACCGTCAGGATGAATGGGTTATTTTTCAGCGTAATATGTATGCACGTTTGGCGACTGTGTTGCTGGGCAAGAAAGTGGCGTCCGGCCCTGCGGGGGTGGAGGCTAACCAAAAAGTAACCCAGACTATGTTGGATGGATTACAGCGGGATAAATGGTGGGAGATTGCCCTTGTAAATGAGCAGAGCCTTGCCGAAGTAGAGGCCATGCGTCAGCAATATGATGAGGCACGGGCGCGTTTGGATAAGCGCTTTAATGATAAGGTTGACAAAGTGCAGCGCGGTGATGAATTGTCTCCCGGTGTTATGAAGATGGTCAAGGTGTTTGTTGCCGTTAAGCGTAAAGTTCAACCAGGCGATAAAATGGCAGGCCGCCACGGTAATAAGGGTGTTATTTCAAGAATAGCACCCATGGAGGATATGCCTTATCTGGAAGATGGTACACCGGTTGACATTGTGCTTAATCCGCTAGGTGTGCCGAGCCGAATGAACATTGGACAAATTATGGAGACTCATCTTGGCTGGGCCTGTGCGGGTCTTGGGCAGCAGATTGGAGAGTTGTTAGCGCGAGCCCGTAGCAACGGGGATGTTAAATCTTTGCGGGGACGATTGACAGATATCTATGGTGACCATTCAGCCATTAAGTCGTTAGACGATGATGATTTGATGGATATGTCCAATAATCTTGGTAATGGTATCCCGGTTGCTACGCCGGTGTTTGATGGCGCTCATGAAGAAAATATTGTAGATTTGCTGGAAGAGGCGGGTCTTGAGTCATCCGGTCAGGTGACCCTTTATGATGGTCGCACTGGAGAGGCCTTTGACCGTGAGGTTACTGTAGGTTACATCTATATGCTGAAGCTGCATCATCTGGTCGATGATAAGATTCATGCGCGCTCCATTGGGCCTTACAGTCTTGTTACTCAACAACCTCTGGGTGGTAAGGCTCAGTTTGGCGGTCAGCGCTTTGGGGAAATGGAAGTCTGGGCACTAGAGGCTTATGGCGCGGCGTATACGTTGCAAGAAATGCTAACGGTAAAGTCCGATGATGTTGCTGGTCGTACAAAGGTTTATGAGTCCATTGTGCGGGGAGATGATACGTTTGAAGCGGGTATACCTGAAAGTTTCAATGTTCTGGTCAAAGAGATGCGGTCTCTTGGCCTTAATGTTGAATTATCAACTCAACCTATAGATCAGGAAAAATCTTAGGGTTTTAGGGACGACAAAGCTAATTAACAAAATATGACAATTACGGTTTTTGTGCCGTGCAAGGAGTTATTCTCATGAAGCAGGATATCGCAAATATCTTTGGTGCCCCGGCACCTAGTCAAAATTTTGACCATATTCGTATCTTTATCGCTAGCCCGGAGCGGATACGTTCGTGGTCATTTGGAGAGATAAAAAAACCGGAAACCATCAACTATCGTACGTTCAAGCCGGAGAGGGATGGTCTTTTTTGCGGTAGGATTTTTGGACCCGTGAAGGACTATGAATGTTTGTGCGGTAAATACAAACGGATGAAATACAAAGGGGTTATCTGCGAAAAGTGCGGTGTGGAGGTGACTTTGGCCAAAGTGCGTCGAGAGCGCATGGGGCATATAGAGTTGGCGGCCCCTGTGGCGCATATCTGGTTTATGAAATCTCTGCCTAGTCGCATTGGTTTGTTGTTGGATATGACGTTGAAAGATCTAGAGCGGGTTTTATATTTTGAGCAGTTCATCGTCACCGAGCCTGGCATGACGCCGCTGGCCCCCTATCAGATGTTGACGGAAGAAGATTATATTGCTGCTCAGGATGAATATGGTGAAGATAGTTTCACTGCTGGTATTGGGGCTGAGGTTATTCGTGAATTGCTGATGGGGCTTAACTTGGAGGAACTACGGGATACGTTGCGCCGTGAGATTGCTGAAGCTACAACCGAACTAAAACCGAAGAAGCTGGCCAAACGGCTGAAAGTAGTTGAGGCATTTATACACTCCAATAATCGTCCTGAATGGATGGTATTGACGACCATTCCTGTGATTCCACCGGATTTGCGTCCGTTGGTGCCGTTGGATGGCGGACGTTTTGCAACCTCAGATCTTAATGACTTATATCGTCGGGTGATTAACAGAAACAATCGCCTCAAACGGTTGATTGAACTGCGTGCACCGGACATTATCGTGCGTAACGAAAAGCGTATGTTGCAAGAATCTGTAGATGCCTTGTTTGACAATGGTCGTCGGGGCCGGGTTATTACCGGAACTAATAAGCGTCCCTTGAAATCTTTGGCGGACATGCTGAAGGGTAAGCAAGGGCGCTTCCGTCAGAATCTTCTGGGTAAGCGAGTGGACTACTCGGGCCGTTCGGTGATTGTAGTAGGGCCTGAGTTGAAACTACATCAGGTGGGCATTCCCAAAAAGATGGCGTTGGAACTCTTCAAACCATTTATTTATTCTCGTATGGATGCCAAAGGCTTGTCGGTGACGGTTAAGCAATCTAAGAAAATGGTTGAGAAAGAACGTCCGGAAGTCTGGGATATTCTGGAGGAAGTTATTCGCGAGCATCCGGTGCTGGTTAACCGTGCCCCGACCTTGCATCGCCTTGGTGTTCAGGCCTTTGAGCCGGTTCTTATTGAAGGTAAGGCTATTCAACTGCATCCGTTAGTGTGTACAGCGTTTAATGCTGACTTTGACGGCGACCAGATGGCAGTTCATGTGCCTCTTTCTCTTGAAGCACAGCTGGAGGCGCGAGTGTTGATGATGTCTACCAATAACATTCTGCATCCTGCTGATGGTACGCCTGTTATTGTGCCCAGTCAGGATATTGTGCTGGGACTCTATTATACGTCTATGGCTAATGAGGGCGAAGTAGGTGAGGGTATGACGTTTAGTGATATGGCAGAGATTGAACATGCCCTTGAAAGTGGTGTTGTGACATTGCATACCAGAATTAAGGCGCGTCGGGTGCGGGTTGATGAGTCTGATCAGGAGATAAGCGAAATAGTAGAGACAACGCCCGGACGTATGAAACTGGGCGAACTTTTGCCGCGTCATCCTAACGTGCCGTTTGGATTAGTTAATCAGTTGCTGACCAAACGTGAAATATCAACAATGATTGATACGGTTTATCGTCATTGTGGGCAAAAAGAGACGGTTATTTTCTGCGATCAGATTATGTCATTGGGTTTCAAAGAGGCCTGTAGGGCGGGTATTTCCTTTGGTAAGGATGACATGGTTATTCCTGAGGAAAAAAGCAAATTGGTAGAAGAAACCCGTCAACTCGCTAATGAATATGAGCAGCAATATATTGACGGGCTGATTACGCAAGGAGAAAAATACAACAAAGTTGTGGATGCGTGGGCTAAGTGCACGGATAAGGTTGCTGATTTTATGATGGAAAAAATATCGGCTGTTGATGTCCATGAAGGGGCAAAGGATGAAAAGCCGGTAAACTCTATATACATGATGGCGCATTCTGGTGCGCGTGGCTCACCGGCTCAGATGAAGCAGTTGGCAGGTATGCGGGGTCTTATGGCTAAGCCGTCAGGCGAGATTATTGAGACGCCGATTATTTCCAACTTTAAAGAGGGTCTGACGGTTCTGGAGTATTTTAACTCTACCCATGGAGCGCGTAAGGGGTTGGCTGATACGGCTCTTAAGACGGCGAACTCCGGTTATCTGACGCGGCGGCTTGTTGATGTAGCGCAAGATTGTATCGTCAATGAGGAGGATTGCGGCGCAAAATCTGGTATTACGTTAACGCCGGTCATTGATGCAGGTAATGTGGTGGTATCTCTGGGTCAGCGTGTCTTGGGTCGTGTTCCGTTGGAAAATGTAGTAAATCCGGCGACCGGCGAAGTGTTGGCCCTGGCGGGAGAAATCATCGAAGAAGAGCAGGTGGACTATATTGATGCGGCGGAAGCGTTGCAGTCCATACAGGTACGTTCGGTGTTGACTTGTGAAACTCGTATTGGGGTTTGCGGTAAATGCTATGGCCGGGATTTAGCGCGTGGTACGCCAGTGAACATCGGTGAAACGGTGGGGATTATTGCGGCGCAATCTATTGGCGAGCCGGGTACGCAGCTAACCATGCGTACGTTCCATATTGGCGGCACAGCTCAGGTGATGGACCAGTCTTATATTGAGAGTAGCGCCAACGGACGCATTGCCATAGATAACCGCGAGGTAGTTAAAGATTCCAGTGGTGCTCTGGTTGTTATGAGCCGCAATGTTCGGGTGCGGGTGATGGACAGCGATAATCTGGAACGTGCTTCTTATCGTTTAATGCATGGGGCACGTTTGTTGGTAGATGAGGGTGATACGGTAGAGCGTGGTCAGCGTATCAGTGAGTGGGACCCTTATACGGCTCCTATTTTGACAGAGGTTAATGGTGTTGTGGGTTTTGAGGATATGGTAGATGGCGTTTCTGTTCGGGAGACTGTTGATGAGGCTACCGGTATTACTCAACGTACCATTATGGATTGGCGAGAAAGTCCCAAGGGGGCTGAGTTAAGGCCTGCAATTGTGATTAAAGGTGCTAAGGGTGAGGTTCTCACTCTTGAGAGCGGTCGTGAGGCGCGTTATCCTTTGGCGGTTGATGCTATTCTTTCAGTTGAGGATGGGGCGGATGTTCACGCTGGTGATGTGTTGGCCCGTATTCCGACAGGAGGTGCGAAGACCCGTGATATTACGGGTGGTCTGCCACGGGTTGCAGAATTGTTTGAGGCGCGTCGTCCTAAGGATCATGCTATTATTGCTGAAATATCGGGCACGGTTGAGTTCGGCCGCGATTATAAAAACAAGAGGCGGATTATGGTTCATCCGGAGAATGGTGGTGATCCTATTGAATATCTCATTCCTAAGGGGCGGCATATCCCGGTTCAAAATGGCGATGTAATTCAAAAGGGTGACTATCTTCTGGATGGTGACCCGGCTCCCCACGATATTCTGGCTATCTTTGGTGTAGAGGAGTTGGCAGCGTATCTTGTCAAGGAGATACAAGATGTATATCGGCTACAAGGTGTTACCATCAACGACAAGCATATTGAGGTTATTGTGCGTCAAATGTTGCAGAAAGTTGAGATACAAGCGCCAGGTGATTCAGGGTTACTGGCGGGTGAGCAACTTGATCGGATTGAGTTTGTAACCCTTAACGAAGAAATCAAAGTGAAGGGCGGTGAAGAGGCAACTGGTGTACCTGTCTTGTTGGGTATTACGAAGGCTTCTCTGCAGACGCGGTCATTTATTTCAGCGGCTTCCTTTCAGGAGACAACTCGTGTGCTTACCGAAGCAGCAGTGACAGGCAAGGTGGACCGCCTGTCTGGCTTGAAGGAGAATGTGATTGTTGGGCGGCTTATTCCGGCGGGTACCGGCGGTATCTTGCAGCGATTGCAAGGTGAGGCGATGGCCAGAGACGAGGCCTTGCTTGAGAAACGGGCTGCTGAGGCGGCATTGGCAGCTGAAGTGACAGGCGAAGAGGCTGGTGAGGGTCTGGTATTTTCCGGTGATGGAGCAGGTTTCGAGGCTGGTGTGGAAACAGGCCCGGAAGCCGCTTAACTCTCTGTTTTTCGGCAATTTTGATCCTACATAAGGCTGGGTTAGGCCTTGTGACTCTCCCCTAAGTAACTCTCCCGTGTCCTATCTGTGATCTTTTAGCGGTTTGGGCATTTGCCGGTTGACAGTGGGTAGGGGTGGGAGTACATTTTGCGCACTTTTGTGCCGTATCTCACTTGATATCTATAAGAGTTACGGCACAGGGTCGGGGCTCCTGTGAAACAGGGGAAAACAATGAGCTTATACCCTGAAGGCTCGCAGGAGGGTGAAGCACCAAACTGGGGGCCAGTCTGGAGCGCACCTTCTCTTTTTCTATGGCTTTTGGCACTGTAGATGCCTCTTAGCAGTTGTAGTGGTTGAAGTAGTAGTACAAAGTTAGCGTTGTGGCTCTATGTTTTGGTAAAGCCATAAGACTTGGTGAAATAAAAACAAAACAGAGTACTCTTGTTATCTGGCAGAGGACTCATTCATTAAAGGTGATCTATGCCGACGATCAATCAGTTGGTTCGCAAGCCACGCAAGAAGGTTGTGAAGCGCAACAAAGCGCCCGCTATGGATGCGTGTCCGCAAAAGCGGGGCGTGTGTACTCGGGTTTATACAACAACACCGAGAAAGCCTAACTCTGCGTTGCGTAAGGTGGCTCGTGTGCGTCTGACCAATGGTCATGAGGTTACCGGCTATGTGCCTGGCGAGGGCCATAATTTGCAGGAACATTCGGTGGTAATGATACGGGGTGGGCGCGTGAGTGACTTGCCGGGGGTGCGGTATCACATCATCCGTGGTGTTCTGGATACTCAGGGCGTGAGCGATCGCCGGCAACGCCGTTCTAAATACGGCGCTAAACGTCCTAAATAGTAAGGCCCAATCCTCATGTCCAGACGTCATCGCGCAGAAAAAAGAGACATTATTCCTGATGCCAAATATGGGGATACCGTTCTTGCTAAGTTTATGAATAGCCTCATGCGGGACGGCAAAAAGTCTATCGCCGAGCGTATTGTTTATGGGGCGTTTGAAGTTATGGAAAAAAAATCGGGAGAACACCCTCTAACGCTGTTTCGTTCGGCTTTAGATAACATTATGCCCACCGTTGAAGTGCGCTCGCGTCGGGTAGGAGGCGCCACATATCAGGTTCCGGTGGAGGTGCGCCATGATCGCCGTCAGGCGTTGGCTATTCGCTGGATGATTACCGCTGCGCGTGCGCGCAGTGAGAACACCATGGTAGACCGGCTTTCTGGCGAGCTTATGGAAGCGGCTAACAATCGGGGTGCTGCAGTGAAAAAGCGCGAAGATACACATCGCATGGCGGAAGCTAACCGTGCATTTTCTCATTATCGCTGGTAAAGCGCATCAACACCCGCAAGGTTTACTCTCATGACTCGCAAAACTCCCCTTCAGGATTATCGCAATATTGGCATTATGGCTCATATTGATGCTGGTAAGACCACCACAACGGAGCGGGTTTTATATTATACTGGCGTGAGCCACAAGATAGGAGAAGTCCATGATGGGGCCGCTACCATGGATTGGATGGAGCAAGAGCAAGAGCGTGGCATTACGATCACCTCGGCGGCTACGACGTGTTTTTGGAATGAAAAACGTATCAATATCATTGATACACCGGGGCATGTGGACTTTACCATTGAGGTGGAGCGCTCTTTGAGGGTTTTGGATGGCGCGGTTGCGGTTTTTGACTCGGTGGCGGGTGTTGAGCCTCAATCTGAGACGGTCTGGCGGCAAGCTGATAAATATGGCGTGCCACGTATGTGTTTTGTCAACAAGATGGATCGCCTTGGCGCTAATTTTTTCCGCACGGTGGATATGATCGTTGATCGTCTGGGCGCTGTGCCGTTGGTGACTCAATTGCCAATTGGCAGTGAGGCGGAGTTTGAGGGCATTGTTGATCTGGTTCGCATGGAAGAGGTCATCTGGCACAATGAAGAGCTGGGGGCTAAGTACGATTACCGGCCTATTCGGGAGTCTCTGCAGGAGCAAGCGGTGGATTATCGCACCAAATTGATTGAGGCGGTAGTTGAGCAAGATGATGCGGTTATGGAACTATACCTTGAGGAAGGTAAAGACCCGGATGCGGAAGCCATCCGCCGTTGCATTCGCCTTGGAACGTTGTCGCAGGCTTTTGTGCCTGTATTGTGCGGGAGTGCTTTTAAGAACAAGGGTGTTCAACCGCTTTTGGATGCAGTTGTTGATTATATGCCATCTCCTGTAGATGTGCCGGCTATTCGCGGTGTTGATCCTAAGACAGAAGAAGAGGTTGTTCGTAAATCTGAAGATAGTGAACCTACGTCTCTGTTGGCGTTTAAGATAATGAATGATCCTTTTGTGGGTTCTCTTACGTTTTGTCGTGTTTATTCGGGCATGGTTGAGAGTGGCTCGTCGTTACTTAATTCGGTTAAGGACAAGCGGGAGCGTATTGGGCGCATGTTGCAGATGCATGCCAACTCCCGCGAGGACATAAAGGAAGCTTATGCGGGTGATATTGTAGCCATCGCGGGTTTGAAGGATACAACGACGGGGGATACGTTGTGCGATGCTACTAGGCCGGTTGTGCTGGAGAGAATGGAGTTTCCCGACCCTGTTATTGAAGTAGCCGTGGAGCCAAAAACCAAGGCTGACCAAGAAAAGATGGGTGTAGCGTTAAATAGATTGGCTCAGGAGGATCCGTCTTTTCGGGTTTCCAGTGATGTGGAGTCCGGTCAGACTATCATCAAGGGTATGGGAGAATTGCATTTGGATATTATCATTGACCGCATGAAGCGCGAGTTCAAGGTTGATGCCAATGTTGGGGCACCTCAGGTTGCATATCGGGAGACGTTCTCCAAAAAGGCAGAGTTGGATTACACCCACAAAAAGCAGACCGGCGGTGCGGGTCAGTTTGCTCGCATGAAAATCATTGTGGAACCTCAAGAGCCGGGTGATGGTTACGAGTTTGAAAATAAAATTGTTGGTGGTTCTATTCCTAAGGAATACATTCCGGGTATTCAAAAAGGCATAGATAGTGTTCGCGATGGGGGTGTTTTGGCGGGCTTTCCGGTTATTGACTTCAAGGTCACGCTTATTGATGGGGCCTACCATGATGTTGACTCCAGCGTAATGGCTTTTGAAATTGCGGCGCGGGCGGCCTTTCGTGAAATTGCGCGTGATGCGGGTGCGCGGTTGCTGGAGCCAATTATGCGGGTTGAGGTTGTAACGCCCGATGATTATATGGGTGATATTATCGGTGATCTTAACAGTCGCCGTGGTCAGATCAGCAGCACCGAGCCTCGTGGTAACGCCACAGTTGTTAATGCCATGGTGCCGCTCGCTAATATGTTCGGTTATGTTAATACATTGCGCTCCATGTCTCAGGGGCGTGCTCAGTACACCATGCAGTTTGACCGTTACCATCCGGTACCTCAGGCGGTATCTGATGAAGTGTTAGCGAAATTTGCTTGATGCATGAAAAGAATAAACAGGAATAAGAAGGTATAAAGGGAAGAAAGATTATGTCCAAGGAGAAGTTTGATCGATCGAAGCCGCATTGCAACATAGGAACGATAGGCCATGTTGACCAC
>JBAJNM010000046.1 GCA_036881865.1 Parvularculales bacterium
CACAGTGATGATCTCTGTCACCCGTGGCAAGACGATCCTCAAATACCACCGTTTCATCACGGTGATGATCTCTGTCACCCGTGGCAAGACGATCCTCAAATACCACCGTTTCATCACGGTGATGATCTCTGTCACCCGCAACGCGATGATCTTCGAATACCGCTGTAAATACTGTTGTTGCATCATGAATTATGTATGAGCTACGCCTAGATATCCGTAAAATCTACATGGCTGTCTCATCCGCTTATACAGTATTTTCCCCGCTTGTAATAGCGAAAAACTTAAGACTCTTAACACTGCTTTTGCCATAAATTAAGGGCAAGAGATAGCAAAAATCTCCTCTATTAAGGGGCTACTATACGATAGAGTTCCAAACTCGGAATTTCCCTCAATCCTCCCTTTCTCTATACTTGCATAGAAACCTCTAGAACACCAATGAGATTCTTAAGGACGCCGAAACCTGCTGGCGGCTGAACGAGGCTCAATACTAGTAAGATGCACCGTAGAGTGGGGGCATGAGTAAGCAAGATCAGTGGGGAGTTTTTAGATTTCTTGGCACTTGTCTTACCTAGCCTAGTGGTCCCTTAAATTAAATGTGCTCAAAAGGTTACCCCGTGCAGTTTTTTGTGGTGGGGTTTAAGAAACTGCTATAACCGTAGCGAACCCTGTAATCGGGGCGATAAAACAAGGAGAAAACGGCATGCGGGCTGCAATTTATCGTAAGGGGTCGCTGGTGGTAGATACTCTACCAGATCCTAGGCCGGAAGCCGGTCAGGTGGTGGTGAAAACATTATCCTGTGGCATTTGCGGGTCGGATCTTCACGCCCTCCATCATGCCATGCACATGGTCGATGTCTCACGTCGCAGTGGTCAGGGGACTGTTTTTGATGCGGAGCGCGATGTGGTGTTTGGTCATGAGTTTTGCGCCGAGGTGCTGGACTTCGGTCCTGATACGGAAAAACGTTTCAAATCTGGTGCTCGAGTTTGTTCTGTTCCTGTGGTGCTGGGTGCTCAGGGTGTGGGGACGGTGGGTTATTCTAACGAGTATCCGGGTGGCTATGGTGAGCAAATGGTGCTCAATGAGGCGCTTCTTTTAGAAGTGCCTAATGGTTTATCAAGTAGCAATGCTGCATTAACAGAGCCTATGGCGGTTGGTCTTCATGCTGTAGTCAAGGCAGGCCTTGGGGAGGACGATGTTCCATTGGTGATAGGGTGTGGACCGGTGGGGTTGGCAGTTATTGCTACTTTAAAACTAAAGGGGGCTGCTCCTGTTGTGGCGGCTGATTTTTCGCCGGCTCGTCGTCGGCTGGCGGAGATTATGGGTGCAGATATTGTCATTGATCCCGGTGAAACCTCTCCATATACGCGCTGGGAGGCGGCGGCATCTCCTGAAGATCCGAACATACCGCCGGTTCTAACGTTAACGGGCTTTAGACCTGCTTTGCGACCGGCGGTGATTTTTGAATGTGTTGGCGTGCCGGGTATGTTGCAGCAGATTATGGAGGGTGCGCCCAAAGATGCACGTGTTGTTGTTGTAGGGGTTTGTATGGAGCACGATTCCATAGAGCCTTTTTTTGCTATCGGTAAGGAATTGAATATGCAATTCGTCTTGGGGTATACACCTGAAGAGTTTGCTGAGACTTTGCATCATGTTGCCGAGGGTAACATTGATGTGAGTCCTATGATTACCGGCAAGACTGGCCTTGAAGGAGTGAGTCAAGCGTTTGATGCGTTGGCCAACCCTGATAATCACGCTAAGATTCTTGTAGAGCCTTGGAGCAAGGAGAGTTTGTCGTCCCTATAATTTTTTCAGGGGGGTTGTATCGTCAATGGCTTCTGTGTGGGAGCAGACAAGACTTCCTCGCTACCATCAAAAACGAAACCACTGCGAATCATAGAGTCGTGCGTGGATATTGCTCCTCTTGTCCCCTTAGGGGTTGAACGCTCTCACTCTGGCCGATAAGCCGCCAACAGGCACAAATGTGGTTTAAGAGAGGATTATAGTCACGGGGGGGTGTTGGGTCTATAATAGGCTCTATGAGGAATAGAGAGAAGTGGCGGACAGGGTTTGGTCGCATCCTCACTATACTAGGGGTGGGGGGCAGCGTTGTTATGGTGCCAGCATCAGCCCATGCTTGTATGATGCATGGGGCGTTTTCTGATTTTTCTATTAGTTATCTTTTAATACTTGAACTGGAGCGGTTTCAGGATCACGCTAGCATCTTTTTAGAACAGGCCGTAGCGGGTAATGGCCGGACCATGACCCCTCTTGCACTCGCTATGATGTTTGGTGTGGGCTATGGCGCTTTGCACGCTCTGGGGCCAGGTCATGGTAAGGCGGTCGTCTCGTCTTGGTTTGTTATGGGCAAGGCGCGGTTCTGGGAGGGGATGCGTATGGCTATAGAGATTGCATTGACCCATGTAGTTTCAGCCATTGTTGTTGTCTTGATTGCAGATATAGTACTCAATCATCTACTGGCTGTTGAAGATGACAACTTTAGGGTTGTTCGTTTGATAAGTTATGGACTCATTACCATCATTGGCCTTGGTCTTTTGGTTCAAGCGATGCGTAAATCTGTAAAGGGTAGGTGTGCTCACACTCATGGGGGGTGTGCTGGCCACGGTTGTGGGGATACATCGCGCCCTTGGTCTAGACGTCTCATTGTGCTGGCGGTAGGGGGAGTTCCCTGCACAGGCGCTATGATTGTTTTACTTATAGCGCTGGCCCATGATGCTATCTTGTTTGGTGTTTTGGTGGTGTTGGGTATTTCGTTTGGTATGGCCCTAACGCTTACTGGTGTGGGGGTAGCTGCTATCTGGGCTCGTCGCCGGGTAACAAACGGGTCGGGTTACACATGGGCCACCAATCTTGAGTATATTGGCGCCTGTTTTATCCTGCTTTTTGGCGGGCTATTATTCTGGAGTAGTCTATAGCCGGATTATGAAGTGTGCCTCTGGTGTTGGTAAAGGCGGACCTATATAATTAAGGCCCGACATACTGGGGAGAGGGCGGAGAATTAAACCCATGCATAAAACCGTTTACACCATTGCAGGTCTGTTTGTTTTGATTGTTATTGTATTGGGGGGATATATGCTGTCTGCCACCATCGGTCTGCTGGGCAATCATCGGGGGCCGGGAGTTATTGAGGGACAGGCGCTACCCAAAGCAATTGGGTCACAGCGGGCGACCGTGCAAAGAAGGGCGGCGCGTTCTTTGGGTGTGTCCACCCCCAAACAGATATTGTTTGGGGATTTACACGTCCATACTACCTATTCAACGGATGCTTTTTTATGGAGCTTGCCAATTATGGGGGGGCGTGGGGCACATCCTATTGCGGATGCCTGTGATTTTGCGCGTTATTGTTCGTCGCTGGATTTCTGGTCCATCACGGACCATGCTGAAGCCAGCACACCCCAACGCTGGCAGGAAACAAAAGAGTCTATTCGTCAGTGCAATGCCTTGACGGGCAATGCCAAAGACCCAGATATAACCGCTTTTTTGGGCTTTGAGTGGACGCAAGTAGGGCCTACTCCTGTGAACCATTATGGCCATAAGAATGTTATCTTCAAAGGGTTGGATGATGATGAGGTGGCTGCCCGTCCTATCGCGGCTCAGGGCGTTGCTACACAAGTTATACGTGGGGCGGAGGGTATTATTCCTCCTGCGGTACCGTTGTTGGATTTTGGCAATCGGCAAATATATTACGATTTCGTGAGGTTTATAGAAGAAGCTCGCGATGTACCTGAGTGTGATAAGAATATGCCCTCTAAAGATTTACCGGATAATTGTTTTGAATCTACTGGAACCCCCGGCGATCTGGTAGCGCGACTTGAGTCTCAAGGGGTGGATAAAATGATAATCCCCCATGGGTCTACGTGGGGGTTTTATACCCCACCGGGAGTTACATGGGATAAGCAGTTAGAAGCAGATATGCGTCCTGATGCTCAAGAAATTATTGAGGTCATGTCCGGTCATGGTAATTCAGAGAAATACAAATCTTGGCGGGCTGTAAATGTTATAGGGACGCTGGATGAGCTAGCTAACGTGGAAAGAATGCCGACGGATGCGGTCTTATTTTCTTGTCCTAGGCCTACCCGACAGTATTTACCGTCTTGCTGGCAAGCGGGCGAGATTATTCGTGGGCGGTGTCTGGATGAAGGATTGTCAGCCAATGAATGTGACGGCCGTGCTGCTAAAGCTCGTGAGAATTACGCCAATATGGGAATTACGGGTCATCTGTCTATACCGGGTGTAAAAATGGAGGAGTGGCTTGATTCCGGTCAATGCCGTGATTGTTTTGTGCCATCTTTTAATTATCGCCCAAGGACATCGGTGCAATATGGCCTAGCAGTTGGCAATTTTGATGAGCCGGGTGCCTCTCGCCGGTTTCGTTGGGGTTTTATTGCTTCCAGTGATAATCACCGTGCGCGACCGGGCACGGGATATAAGCAATATGACCGGCGCGGCAATACAGAAGCGAACGGTGCTATCAATGAGGTTTGGCTTGAGCGGCTTCAGGGGCCAAAAGAAGAGCCAATTGCTGAGTCAAAACGTATTTCCGCTGAAGAGTTATTTTCACGGGCCGGATTTCAGCTGACTGAAGGCGAGCGGCAGGCCTCGTTTTTTGTAGTTGGTGGCTTGGCGGCAGTGCATTCTGAAGGGCGTAGTCGCGAGGAAATATGGGATGCCCTGAAACGCCGTGAAATATACGGCACCAGTGGCCAACGTATTATGTTGTGGTTTGATATGATGAATGCCCCCAACGGTGAGGTCTTACCTATGGGGGGTGAGGTGTCAACCACGCAAAGTCCGTCATTTAGGGTTCGGGTGGCAGGATCACTTAAGCAGAAGCCCGGGTGTCCGGCTTTCGCCTCTGGAGGTCTGCCGGTAAGGCGCCTTGAGAAATTATGCAGTGGTGAATGTTATAATCCGTCCACCGAGCGTTATAAGATAATTCGCATTGAGGTGGTGCGGATTACGCCACAGAAAAACGCGCAGGAGAGTGTGGATGATTTGGTTGAGGATCCATGGCAAACGTTCACCTGTCCCAATAAAGAAAGCTGTACGGTTGAGTTTGACGATCCGGGCTTTGCGGCGGGCAATCGCGATAGGGTTTACTATGTGCGGGCTATACAAGAGCCGCAAGAGATGGTGAATGCCGGTAATTTGCGCTGTGAGTATGATGAAGACGGAATCTGTGTAAAGATCAGTCCGTGCTTTGGTGATTACAGAACGCCTGCCAGAGATAATTGTCTATCTTTTGCTGAGCCTCGGGCGTGGTCGTCTCCGATTTTTGTTGATTATGATGGGTGAGCCCGATCGTGGGATAAGAGAAAAACGCTTGGCGCAAGGACTACTTGTTGCTGGTGCGCTTGCGGGGTTACTAGCTGCGATTTGGGGCGTTTTTAATCTTGATACAGGCGAGAACTTTATCGGCGCTGAACTGGCCGTGGCGGTTGTGGATGGTGTATCTATCACCCGTGCTGACTATGAACGAGCGCTACAGGCGTTGGGAAATGATAAGCGTAATCCTCTTTCAGATGAAGATCGCGCTCGTGTGTTGCGGCTTTTAATTGACGAACAATTATTGGTACAGCGTGGCGTGGATATTAACCTTGTAGAGGTTTCTCCTGAGGTGCGAAAGGCACTGGTGGATGCCATGTTGCAATATATTCTGGTAGACACTACGGCAGATGAGGCAAGTGAGGAGGATTTGCTCGAATTTTATGAAGAAAATAAAGGTCTTTTTGCCGTACCTGCGCGGGTTCATGTGCGTCATTTGTATGTGAGACCGGGGACGGAGGAAGAAACAACAGTGCGTCTTGAGGGCATTAGATCAGCGTTGGAGGATGTAGGCTCGGTGGCAGAATTTACAGAGGTTGCCTACCGTCTCGGAGATGATTATTTTCCTGCCCCACCGGATGGCCTTCTTTCCCCTGGCAAATTGCGTGATTATCTAGGCATACAACTAACGGACAAGATTTTAGAATTGCCGGAAGGGGGTATGAGTACACCCCTCAAGACAGATACCGGCTGGCATGTTTTTTATGTGGTGGAGAGGCTTTCTAACAGCGATCGCGCTTTTGAGGAGGTACGTCGGCAGGTGGCAGTTGAGTATCAGCGCTTTTTGGAGGAGAAAGCCTTCACCGAATACTTGGATTGGCTCTACAACCGTGCTGATGTGCGTATTGTGGAAGATGAAGGTGCGACTGAATGACGAAACGCGATGGCGTTTGTCTGTTCGTTTTCTTGGGCCTAGTGATGGCGAGTATGGTGCTGGCATCGCTCCCGGCGGGTGCTCATACCAAAAGCCGCTCTTTTTCATCATGGCGGTATCAGCCAAACGGAGAGGTGGTGATGGTATTCAGTGTGCCGTCTCTTCAGGCAACGCGGTTGGCAGCCATAGATGAAGCGGGCGAACTGGAGACCCTGCTAAACCGGCATCTGGAAGCCGCTATTGTTGTACGCCAAGATGATGCAGCGTGTGAGGTACTTGAGGGTGCACGAAGTCTTAGATCACAGGAAGGGATTTTGCGCAGTGAGATGCAGTTTCGTTGCCCCCATCCGGATTCTACGAGCATTATTATTGAAAATAACGCATTTTTTCCCTTAACCCCGTCACACGTTCATTTTGCCCGCCTTCATGGGAGTAACGACGGAGAGATCCGATGGCGTGAAGTCTTATTTACGGATACCGCCCGTAGTTATTCTCTTGGGGTGGCTTTCTCCGAAGAGGGTACAGCCTCATCATGGGCGGGGGTTTTATCTGATTATATCTGGCTCGGCATTGTTCACGTAATTGGAGGTCTTGATCATGTAGCTTTTGTCATAGGTTTGTTGTTATTGTGTCATCGGTTGCGGGATGTGTTGGTGGCCATAACAGGATTCACCGTAGGTCATAGCATCACGCTGGTGCTGGCGATCTTGCAATGGGTTATTCCCGACCCGCCCGTGGTCGAAGCACTCATTGGTTTCACTATAGCCCTTGTGGCAGCAGAAGGGGTTGCCTTGCGACATGGCCTGATGGGGCGTATTTTGCCTGTAGGGGTAGCGGTTCTGGGGGCATTATGTTTGGTTAGTTTTTTTGTTCAGGGGGTTATCCCGTTTGTTACGTGGGTGGGGTTGCTGATTTTTATCATGTGTCACGGGTTTTTACTTAGGCATTTGGCAACTATGGGGGGGTGGGTTCCGGTGTTGTCCATTGTGTTTGGCTTGATTCACGGGTTTGGATTTGCCGGTGTGCTACAGGAAATTGGTCTCCCTCAGGAACGCTTCATGCTTTCTCTATTCAGTTTTAATGTGGGTGTTGAAATAGGACAGGTTGCAATCGTGACGCTGGCGTGGGCGGTAGGCCGTTGGGGTGCTACCCGTTTAGCACCTGTTCATGGCCGCATGGCGCTGGATGGCCTTGGTTCATTGTTGTGTGGCCTTGGGGTGTTCTGGTTTGTGGGCCGGGCTTTTATTTGATTTTTTATGAAGACGGAGTGTTGATTTTACCGTCTGCCGACAAAAAAATAGCAATGGGACGTGTGGCAGAAAAGCGGGAAAGCACAATGATGATAATCACCGTGATGGGCATAGACAAAAACATACCGGCAATTCCCCACAGAGATCCCCATAAGGCAAGGCTTAAGACCACCACTACGGGGCTTACATTTAGTTTACCGCCCATCAGGCGGGGCTCCAAAATGTTGCCGATAACAAACTGAGAAATGCCGCACCCCGCAATAACAATAAGAAATGGTGTGAAGCTGTCAAATTGCACAACAGCCAGCAGGGCAGGGAAGACAACACCGAGCAGTGATCCAATGATGGGGATATAGTTAAGCAGAAATATAAGGACCCCCCAAAAGGCGGCATAGTCAACGCCGACAGTAGCCAGAATAATCCAACTAATACCTCCTACCATCACGCTCATGAGAGTTTTAATCCAAATATAAGCCTGAATATGATGCTGGACTGAATCGAAAGTTTCCACAATGTTTTGACGGCGCTGGAGGTCGGGAAACAGAGCCTCCATTTTAGCGGAAAAGTTTTTTTGCTCCACAAGAAGAAAGAAAATATAGATGAGGATGATACCTGTCAGGCTTGCAATGTCGGTCAGGGCGTTGGCTAATCTTTGCAGCCAGGGGACGACATCAATATCACGGGCGAGTTTGGTAATATTGAAAACATCCCCTAAAGCTCCTAACCCCATGGAATTATTAAGGCGCTCGGCAAGGGCCGCTAACCGTTGACCGTAAAGAGGAGCCGCCTGATACACAAGGCTAACATTGGTGGTGATGAGTTGGCCTGCAAGATAAAGCAAAACCCCCATTAGGCACAGGGCGATTGTAAGTCCAAACCAAAAAGGAGGCCTGTGAGGCAGAAGAGGCAAGCGGGTAATACCATTTGCCAGCGCATTGATGAGATACCAAATCATAATGGCCATGGCGAAGGGGATTAGAATATCACTGCCAAAAAACAGCAAAGATCCACCAATAACAAGCACAATAAACCACGAGAGAGCTAGAAATTGTCGTATGGCAAAATTATCCATGTGTACGCGTGTGGAGCATGTTGATTTGGTTGTACCAACAAAAAGATACGGCTGTTTGCAAAAAACTGCAAATGATAGATTTGGCTAGGTTTAACTCTATAGTTTGCAGGGATGTGATACGCTACTTTATAGATTATGGAGGTGGGTGGTTCACCTTTCTCTTTGAAATGTTATCAGGAAAAATTTTATGAGGCTTATAACTTTTACCGAGGGAGGTGCTACCCGCATAGGTGTTCTACAGGGAGAAAGCGCTGACCAAATTATAGATTTGAGCCACGCCGAACCCTCTCTACCTGTTGAGATGATAGAGGCCCGTGATGAAAAGTTTGGAGCATCACCTCTACATTTTGCAGTGATGGTAGGTAATACAGAGATGATTGGAGTGCTACTGGACCATGGAGCAAACATAGAGGCTCCTGATGAGATGTTTGAATTAACAGCATTGCATCTGGTAGCAGGAGGCTCAACACCATCGGTTGTGGAGATCTTGCTGGATCGAGGAGCAGATGCTACGGCACCTGACAATGATGGAGACACACCTTTTAACTATGCAAAAAGTAACGAGGCTTTAAAGAACACAGAAGCCTACTGGCGACTTCATGATGCACAGTATCGGTAGGATGCTTTGGAGCACACAATGACTGAGAACAATCAAAATGAAGGAAAGGGGTTTTTTGGTAAACTCTGGGCTAACATATTCTGGACCAAAATTACTGATTTGGAGTCCTCAAGACAGGCTGCATCTAATGGAGTGTTTGTTATAGGCTGGCTTGCTGTTTCTTATACTGTAAATATTTTGTTATTGTTCTTCTACCGTAGTACGCCTTCACAGGAATTAAAAGATGCCGCTCCGGAAGATAGTTTTCAATATAATTTCGACCTTCTGTGGAATGCACTTCTGGTGGTCTTCCTAGTCTTTATTGCACACAGGATTTATAAACAGCAAAAGTTCGGATTTATTCCCTTTGTATGTTTTTGGATTCTTTGGGATGTAGGGTATGGGGTTTATTTGTCATCAGAAGCCCCACAGTTAGGGTCTGTTGTTTTTGGATTCCTAGTAATAAATTCATTCAAGGGCTGGTTGGGAGTCAGGAAATTTGAAGAAAGCCATCAAAACTTAACGTTAGAAAAAGAGAAGCAGAATAAAAGGCACAGTCTTTTAGAAGTGATCATCATGTTGTGGCTCTTATCTTCGGCTGGGTTTGAAACTTTCATTTATTGGCAGGATTTCTTTGAAACGGAAAGAGCACTTGTAGCACGTGAATTAGACCCGCAAAAGGAAATGATTCTCATAAATGTTGTTGCTTCTATACTTGCCATTTTCAGTGGGTGTTTTCATAGACGTGATGGTTTGTATCGAGCTGCCTGTCGTAAAATTGGCAGGTCTATAGCGTCGCTAGATTTTCTGAAAACAAACCCCAACGGCCTTCAGGATGCGTTAACCGACCCCTCCAAGGACAAGAATTTCATTATAGGGGTCTTTCTAATTTTATTTGTGCCAATAATTACATTTAATTTCTGGTTTTTGGCTATCTCGCTAGTAGCCATCATGGTTTATAGCATCGCTTTCTCTAAAAAGTTTGATGAAAGGTATTTTTTTCCAAAAATATATTCAGACCTGCAAAAACGTGCAGACTCTTTTTCAAATAAAGGTGAGCATGAAAAAGCAGAGGCAGCATCAAGGACCTGTGTATGGTTGGATGAATATAGAGCGGCAGAACAGGAGTGATAAAATGAGAGATGGTGACGACGACGAAGACTTGCCGACCATGGAGGGGCTGGAGAATTTCGTCCGCGAGGTGATCCTTGTCCCTCCCGTTGTGAAACTGGATGACGATGAAGAAGTCGAAAAACCAGAAAGCCGTTGACGAGAGGATCGGCGGCCTGCTCCATGAGCATCGGACTGCCCTTGATTTGACATTGGAGCACGTAGCGGGAAAACTGGGTATAGGTTTCGTGCGACTCCATAATTACGAGTAGGGCAAGGCGACCATACCCCTTGACCGGCTGATAAAGATTTCCGGCATTTCCGGCGTACCGGTCGGCGACATTCTAGAACCGGCCATCGGGACGGTGAAGAACCTCCTGACGCCCCAACAGTGGCGGGTGGCCCAGATTCTGCCGAAACTGACCCCTACGCATTTCAAGCACGTAGCGGGGGTTATACGGGGGCTTGCAAAATGAGGGAAATTCCGTCCACTAAAGTATATAGTTCCCATTTTTTCATCCTACCGGTACTGTGCCTCTTTGAGAAGCCAGTAAGTCTTGGTGCCTCTAAGATCTTTATTTTCCTGCGCATAGTCAAACGGGGTTTTGGCATCATTGTCACGTGTCGCTCCATCGGCACCATGCCTCGGCAATGCTTCTATCACCACCGCTTCTTTTTTTCGGTATACGCCGCTACCTAAAGTAGAGGCGTCATGCCCTCTCTGTCACGTACCTCTATGTCAGCACCATGGTCTAGCATGATATTGACTGCCGCTGGTGTTTTCGACCAGTGTAAAGGTGTTGCTCCTGATAATGTGTGGGCTTCTATATCAGCCCCTTAAGTATATAAGTCCCTAAAACTGGAAAGTCCGATTGTGCGACCACCGAAGATTCTGGCGGTTGGCTTAAACTGCAAAGATCATATTGAAGAGGCCAACGGCTCATCCGCCGTTTCAAAGTCAATGGGCTCTTCTAATAGATCAAATAGGTTAACCAAGGTCTGATAGGTCGTCAAATTTGGCATGAGGAATAGCAACCTCGCCTCCCACTGCTGTGGTGCCTAACTTCTCCCGCAGGCCTGTCATATAGGCTACATGCCCGGAAAGTGTCTGAAGAACAATATTTTTTTGCCCGCCTTGAAGTTGCTGATAATACTGGCAGAGGTT
This sequence comes from Parvularculales bacterium, assembly GCA_036881865.1. Classification (NCBI taxonomy): domain Bacteria; kingdom Pseudomonadati; phylum Pseudomonadota; class Alphaproteobacteria; order Parvularculales; species Parvularculales bacterium. Next base: position 11,414 of record JBAJNM010000046.1, read on the forward strand.
ATGAGGTCCGCAAAGCTCATGGCGTTACTTTTGATTATTGGTTTTAAAGCAGCAATAAAAATCGGAGTTTTTGCACTACTCGGCGCGGGTGTTATTTCTGTGGTGATCTTTAAGACGTCGCTTGTATCGGCGTAAGCGTTTTTCTAGCCGCTCCAGTGCCAGATCAAAACTGGCATGTATATCTGTTTTTTGTCCTTGGGCTTGAAAAACAATGCCAGACTCTAAATGTACGGCGCAGTCTGCACGATACAAATTACCTTCCCGTGCAAAGGTAACGTGCCCGTTTACCGGGTGATCAAAATACTTTGTAATAGAATCCTCGGTGCGCTCCTGAACATAAGTCCGCAACGCCTCGCCTGTGTCAATGTGAATACCAGTGATTCGAATGTGCATAAAAGAAAACCGTAAAAGATATACGCATGAGCCAAAAACTCTAGATATTATAACAGTTCCTGTCAACTAAACCCAAATATGTTGTCGTTTTGGTTAATGGTTTTCCGGCCTATATGTTAAATTGGTCACCCAAATAAAGACGGCGAACGTCTTTGTTGCCCACAATGTCGTCTGGAGAACCTTCCATCAAAATGGAGCCATCATGAATAATGATGCCATGGTCAATAATCTCCAGTGTTTCACGTACATTATGATCAGTGATTAAAACGCCAATGTCGCGGTCTTTAAGATGCGCTACTAAATCCCGAATATCGCCAATGGCAATGGGGTCAATACCGGCAAAAGGCTCATCCAGCAAAACAAAGGAAGGATGACTTGCCAGAGCGCGAGCAATCTCGACACGGCGCCGTTCCCCTCCTGACAGAGATAAAGCCGGCGCATGACGTAAATGGGTGATAGAAAACTCCCCTAATAAATCATCTAAAATAGCTTCTCGTCTGTCGTGGTTTTTTTCTACTACTTCAGTAACGGCGCGAATGTTTTGTTCTACCGATAATCCCCGAAACACTGATGGCTCCTGGGGCAAATAACCGATGCCAAGGCGAGCCCGTTTGTACATGGGTAAAGAAGAGATATCCCGCCCGTCTAGTTTGACAACGCCATAATCAACAGGGGTTAGACCGGTTATCATGTAAAAAAGAGTTGTCTTTCCTGCCCCGTTAGGACCAAGAAGGCCAACCGCCTCACCACGACTGACCTTAAAAGAAACATTGCGAACTACAGGTCGCCCTCCGTAAGCCTTACCAATATTGCTAATGGTAAGCCCACGGGGTGTGTCTGATATGAGGTTGAGATGAGAATTATCTTTTTTCCCATCACTTATCTCAGTGCGTTCAGTCGTGGTATTGTCCATCATTCTCTCGCTTTGGTTAATACCACCCTAACTATTATTATCTTCGGATGTAGGCGGATTTGAGGAATCAAAAAGCCCCCTAACGCGTCTTGCAGTTTTATCTTCTGCCGAAACAGTGCCTAACATACGACTATCGCCAGTTGTAAGATCAATTTCAAGCCTTTCACCTTGTACGACGTTTTCCCCTTGGCGTAATATCACATTACCTTCCATGGTGATATACTGGGCATTTGCTTCATACTGCATCCAGTCACCATGGGCGGATTGATTGTCATTGGGGGTTACAGTTGCATTGCCCTCGGCCTCTAGACGACGAAAGGGAGATCTTTTCTCGTCTTCATCAGCCTTGGAATCATCCTGACTCCAATAATATATGGTCAGATGATCTGCTACCAATTGAAGGCTATTCTGGGTGACACGAACTTGACCGGTAAAGGTGGCCTTTTGTGTATTTTGGTTGATGTCTAGCGTATCGGCTTCAATTTCAATGGGTGTATCTGAATAGCCTGACAGGGAATTACCTACCAAAGCACCCATAGAATTATTCTGTGTATCTTTGGCTAGAGTGCCAGAGTGTAGAGAGGTGAACGGCTCTATCAAGATCAGCGCGATAACTGTAACAGGGAGACGGATGCTCATTGTCGCTGTTCTTCTTTATCGAAGATCTGTTTTGAGGTGTTTGGTATGATAGTCACACGGATATTATCACGAAAAGAGAGTATTGCCCCCCTATCACGAACGGTCATGGTGTTGGCGCTAAGAGTGCCCAATGGTCCGGTGGCTGATACAACTCCTGAACTTTCCAGAACGCCTGCGGCTAAATCTACGAAAACCGCATCTGTTTCCATTTTGTAGCCTTGAGCGGAGCGCGCAACAACCGGTGAAGATAGTTCCAGATGGTTGTTTTCTGTGTCAAACAAGCCCTTTCCGGCTTCAAGGGCCATGTCTGCCGTGTTTTCAGACGTTTTATCGCCAAGGGATGCTTCAAGGTTGTGAAATATGATGCTGTCTGAATCATCCGTTGCGCGGGCAGCACTTTCTGCCTCAATGACGTAAGGGCGTCCTTCGCTATCGACGCCCCGGCTTGAAGGGTGAAGAACGTGAATGGCACCCTCCCGTTGTTCTAAGCCTTCCAGATTATACTGAATATCCGGACTGCTAGGCGGTTCAAGGTCAGAATATAAAAAAATCACTACCGCCAGAAGAACGGTAAGCAAGGGGAGAATAATTTTAAGAGCCGTTGTGGTGCGCGTGCGCTCTGAAAAAGAACTTCGAGGTTTGTATCCAGTATCTGAATATTTTCGGGGGGCAGATGTATTCATGGAGCTAGTGTGTTTAGGGGCTAGCGGCGCGTGCTGTGAGAGAAAATATCTTCATCTTCCCAGCCGGCTAAATCTAACCGGGCGCGGGTGGGGAGAAAATCAAAACAGGCATGGGTTAGTTCTTGGCGTCCCTCACGGACTAACATAATTTCCAGAGCATCCCGTAGGTTATGCAAGTGAAGGACGTCTGAGGCTGCATAGTTAATCTGGGCTTGGTCTAGAGCCTCAGCACCCCAGTCAGAACTCTGTTGCTGTTTGGATAAATCCACATTCAACAGCTCACGACATAAATCTTTCAAACTATGGCGGTCTGTGTAAGTGCGTGCCAATCGAGAGGCAATTTTGGTGCAATAGACAGGGACCGCCATTACCTCCAGATAGTGCATGAGCATAGCAAGGTCAAAACGCGCATAGTGAAATATCTTTGTAACGGCAGGATCATTCAACAAACTCTTGAGGTAGGGGGCATTGTACCTGCTGCGGTTTATCTGAACGATATGGGCTGTGCCATCGCCTGCAGAGAGTTGTACGACACACAATTCATCCCGATGGGGTTTGAGCCCAAGAGTTTCGGTGTCAACGGCCACAGCGTTGCCGAAGTCAAGTTCGGCGGGTATATCCCCATGATGTAATGTTACTGTCATGCAAACTATCTGTTTCTCATATGGTGCCCAGGAGAAGACTCGAACTTCCACGCCCATACGGGCACCAGCACCTGAAGCTGGCGCGTCTACCAATTCCGCCACCTGGGCCGAGTCGGCAACCCGACACTATCTTAACCTCTAGGGCTTTTAGCTGGAAAAGTCAATTTTTCACCTGCGTATCCCCTATTCTATCTTATCCGTATCTCCTGTTGGGTGAGTAGCCAAAACGCTATCCAACCTCTCCGGTTCTAGCTCCATAAGAGAGGGTCCTGCCGTCCACAATAAGGCACAATGAATAATACGCTCCGAAAAAGCTTCTTGTAAAAGAAGCCGATAGGCCGCCATCTGTGCCAAGTAATCCAGAGGAATATCGTTGGGATGATCAGGGGGGGGGCGGTTGGTTTTGTAATCTGCAAGCCAGAGGGCTTCATCAGTGATTGTGAGGCGATCTACCTGACCCGCGACGGGTGCCATTCCCCCTAGAGCCGGATGTCGGATGCATCCTGTTATTAAAACTTCTCCTCGGCTGTTGGGTCCGAATAAGTGTTCAAACTTTTTGTCATATAGCACAGTGAGAGCGGTGGTCATGATGTCATTGTGAGCAGGTTTGTCTAGATGAGGTGCTTTGATGTCCAAAAGACGTGCCAGCCTCTCCTCGCGCTGAGTGTGAGGAATGTTTGGCCCGTGGTGCAAGAGATGATGAATAAGACGTCCCCGCTCGTAAGAGTCGGGGCTACTGGTGTGCAGGGGGGAGAGAGGTTCTGATTTTCTGCTATGGGGGTTTTTATGTTTTAACAG
>JBAJNM010000047.1 GCA_036881865.1 Parvularculales bacterium
TAAGGGGACGCTGAATGAGGGGCGTCTGACTTATCCGGAAGTTTTTGCAAAAATTCGTGAGATGCTGGATGATGCCCAGCAAGCGGAAGGGGTAAAAATTTACGCCGCTGGCCAGCCAGTACTCGTCGGGTGGGTTCACTCCTATCTGGTTGAAGTCATACAAATTTTCTTCCTCACGGCGGCCATTTTAATGGCCTTGCTGGTGGTGTATTTCAGGCGCTTTTACGCCATTCTCATACCGCTCATTGGTATTACCATTTCAAGCATTTGGGGTTTGGGCGTGATTTCTCTGCTCGGATATAATCTTGATCCGCTAACAATGGTTATTCCGTTTCTGGTTTCGGCACGAGCGCTCTCCCATGGCGTGCAGTTGGTGCAACGCTATAATGATGAGTTGGAGGCTTCTGAAACAGGGTCGGAAGCTGCACGACGTACTTTTGAGGGCTTGTTCCGGCCTGGCTCACTAGGCGTGGTTTCAGACGCAACAGGTATTTTTCTGATTTCTTTAGGCTCTATTCCAATTAACACCAAGCTTGCGCATTATGCGTCCCTTTGGGCCTTAAGCGTTGTGGTGACTGTGTTGATTGCTGTCCCGCTCATGTTGAGCTTAATTCCTAAGCAAAAAGTGATTAACAATCGCCGTAACCCGATTATGCGGCTTATGTCTATGGTCGGCAACCACTTGGTAGTGACAAAAACTTCCGTGATTACGCTGGTCAGTCTTTTGATTGTTACGATTATTGGTTGTGTTTATGCCTCACGGGTGCAAATAGGGGAATCAGAACCTGGTTCGCCAATTTTATATCGTAACCATGATTATAATGTATCGGCCAAAGCGATTAACGAATTGTTTCCAGGTTCGGAAGAACTGATAGTGGTGGCGCGTACAGATGAGTCAGGTGGTATGAAGCGTCCTGAAGTCCTGAGGGCGATTAAAACTTTGCAAACCTATATGATGACCGACCCTGACGTTGGTGGCGTCAAAGCGCTCCCTGCATTGGTTGAGCAAGTGAATCGTCTGATTCATTCTGATGACCCAAGATGGTTATATATACCAGATGACCCGGCATATGCTGGTGGCCTTTTATTCACCTATATGGCGTCCAGCCCTATTCCCGGAGCATTGCAGGAGTTTGTATCTCCAGATGAAGATGAAGCAAGTATTGTGTTCTTTTATAAAGACCATCAAGGAACAACCATTCGCCGCGCCATCCATATGCTTACAACATGGATTAATGACCCAGCCAACCAAGTGGAAGGTCTACGTTTTGAACTGGCAGGTGGGCTTATCGGTGTTACGGCGGCAGGTAATGAAGCGGCCTTTGAAACTAATATAACTGTGTTACCTCTCGTCTTACTGCTGATTTTCGTCTTTGTGACCATCTTCTATATGACCTTCCATTCAGGTTTTTTAATGTTTGTTATGATGACTTTTGCGACCACGCTTACCTATGCCTACATGGGGGTAGCTGGTATTGGCATTAACACCAATACTGTTCCCATTATCGCGATTGGTGTTGGGGTCGGGATTGATTATTCCATTTATATGATGGACCGCATCCGGGAGATGATGGATAAAAATGGAAATAATCTGGATGACGCGATTCGTTCTGCTTTGCGGTCTGCCGGGCTGGCGATTTGCTTCACGGCTACTACACTTATTTGTGGTGTGATTATATGGACATTCGTATCAAGCCTACGGTTCCAGGCCGATGCAGCTTTATTGCTTAGCGTCATGCTAGCTTTGAATGCGATTGCGGCACTTTTTCTTGTACCTTCATGGATACGGATTTTCAAACCCAAGTTCATAACTCAACAAAATGTAAACAGAGTTATGTGATATTGAACAACTTAACCTTTCAAGGGGGTTGCTATGGACAAGATTGTTCTCAAGGATGAAAAGTCTCTTCTATCAAGCATTTCTGACACTTCCACACAAGTACTAGAAGATCAAATTTTCACTCGGATATAGACTATTTTTCTCAGGAAACGATTAACCTAGTTGAGCCCTAGCGAACGTCTCTTCCTATAGGGTGCTTAATACGAAACTTACTGAATCACTTTCTCCACAAAGGCTGGCAATGATGGGTTCAACGTCAACACCTCGTGTTCTAAACCATTCCTGAAGCGCCAATATACGGCTTTCATGATGTTGCCTGATGGCATTGTCCGCAAAAACACCCATATCGGCCATCGGAGGGCAGTGTTCAAGCACTAAGCGTCCCCCTTTAGAAAGAGCTGCTGTGAGCGCACTATCAAGATTATTAGATCTGGCTTGAGGGTCAGCACTTTGCGGGTCGAAAACAACTGCCCATGACTGTGCCTGAATACCACTACCACCTGAAAGCGAATTATTCGTTGAGCTGCACCCGATGAGTAAAGATCCTATTAAAACAGTTTTGAGAATTGCTTTATTCATTACTTTTCTCCTAATATTACAATGCGATCAGCGCACGGCCAGTGTTATAAAATCCACGCATTGATCTATGGTTTGATTTTCATCGAATGGGTTAACATATCAACCGATGGTACGAGACTCCATTCTGGTTACTCCTGTAAGGATCATTTAAATTTGTACATCTTTTGCAGAATTTCAACTTATTTTGCCTAAGAATTACACTCCAAAAAAGAGACTATCTGACCTTCCCCCATTTAACTGGTCCACCCTGAATGTTAGGTAATATGTGAGCCGAACTTGCCCTTGATGTGTCATAGATTAACTTTCAAACTGGACGTGTTGATGGGGGCAGACCAAAACGAAGTGATTATTTCAAAATTTTCTATCGTTGAAAACCGGCAGAATACTGCGGATATTCGTAAATTCCATCCACTAAAGTATATAATTACCAAAATAAAGCTTGATATATTACTGTGATATATCACATGATATGGTAAGTTTTTGGCAGGGGTGCTAACATGTGTGAAAATAACCACGAAGGAGGAACACACATACTTAAATCACAGTAGGGATTGTTATTGGGTGTGCTTGCAATTGCGATTTCTGTCACAGCAGTTCATGCTAATGAGGATGTAGTACTGGGCCAACAAGATTAGCTGAACACTGTGATTCAGTATGCATATTCTTGGGACGCCGAAAATGACTTTATCTTCGGGTAAAGCTCTGACGCTGGTAAACGTAACAAAATTCGTCTTGAGCATCAGGAAACTTGGAAATTTGGTAGGCTTTATGCCTTTGGGGATATAATTTCCACTGATTCAGATATTGGTTGAGAGAGAGACTTTGGTTTTACTTGTTGTGACGATGGCGAGTATACGGAGTATTTTGGCCCGAAAAATACTAATGTCAGTCTAGCATTGAAGCAGATTTCTGAGAAGTTAGAACACGAAACCGCTTACGAAACCTTTGCCAGCGATGAAGTTGAGTAAGGGAAATTGATCTCAGATGTTTTGCCCGAGACAGAAGAAAGCCTATCACGATTTGAAATGGAAAAAACAAATCTGAGCGGGTATTCCTACTTGAGCCCCATCCTCATACATACAGACTTGAGATGAACTTGCATCGCCTTTTCTGCCGCCTTGCCATCGCTCTGAACAATGGCGTCAACGATATTTTTATGTTCTTTGATGGTCGTTAGGAAATCTTCCTCAACCCAATGCGTCAGAAACAATGGTCGCATCATTCCCTCGTGTATAGGCCTGAGAATTTCAGAAATGCGCTGATTATTTGCTTTTGAGGAGATAATCATGTGGAGGTCTCGATCAAGAGGCAGCAACTGCTTGGACTTAGGTTGCTTTCCTAGATTTTCTTGTTGTTTTAAACACTTGAGCAATGTTTTGACGAGTTTTGGGTCTGGATTCTCGGCGCACTGTCGAACACAGAATGGTTCCAAGAGCAACCTGATTTCCATAGTTTCTCTCAAATCATTCAATGTTATTGTCCGTACATGAACACCTTTCCGGGGAATTACCTCCACTATTCCTTCTTGATCAAGCAACAAAACGGCCTGATAGATTGGAGTTCGACCAAGATTCAGATCGCGACAAATTTTCTCTACCTGTAGAAACTGCCCAGGCATATAATCGCCTTTAAGAAGTTTCTGCTTTATCAAGTTATAGGCTTTGGTGGTTATCGTCTCGCTTCTTTTGGGTTGTTTTATGTTGTTTTCGATTGTCAATTTTAATAAGCTCCTAAATTCCAGACTCTCATTTATCTCTTAGGTGTTTATCCGCTCTTTAAAATCTTCTTCTAAGCATTCGGGGCGGGTATCCGATCTAGTATCGCTGCCAGAATACGGAGTGCTCAGCAAGCCGTACACGTCACACACATGGCCGAATCGTATGCACTGAGCACTGGGCCGCCTTCAGGATTCATTTACTCATATATATATAGCCAGACAAGTATTAATCTAACTTAATTCAGGGTTTCTTCTACTACGACAACCCCCCTCCCACTACAGTGCCGGCAGGGGTGGCCGTCGATTTTTGAAATGGGAGAGGGGCTGAACTATCGGAGACAAAATATCCCTTCGCGTTCTCGGCAACACACACGTTACGATTTTTTTTGAAGCCAGAGAGTTAATAGAAGAAATTAGGTGTATAAAACCTGCGAGGCTAACTTCTATGCCGCTTTGAAAAAAGCCTCCTGTGATGGAGAAATTAAGAACCACCATAATATCCTCTGATGCCGACTACCCCTGTGACACGGCGTATATTATAGACAGTTAAATCTATAGAGTCACCTCAATTTTATTGGTGAAAAATCCTAAAAAAATATGACGTGATGGTCTGCCCATAGTCTGCCCCCATCAACACGTCCTGTTTGAAAGTTAGTGTATGGCCAGTCTGGGTACGGCTTGGGCAATATCTTCACTAACATTCTGGATGGACCAAATAATAGGGGGCAGATCACATTGAGCGGCCCCAATCAACACGTCCAGTTTTAAAGTTAGTTTATTATATGTACGGATTCCGTTCGGATCACATATTCCCTAACATTCAGGGTGGACCAGTTAAATGGGGGAAGGTCAATTGACTATATGTGCGCTCCGCACATAAACTCTCTACAATAATCAATATAAGAAGCGGAGAGCAACATGCCTGACACGAACCTTTCCCTTGAACACAAGGATTTTTACGAACGTTTCCAATCGTTCTGGGCAGCACCGTCCGGTGCCCGAGTGCCCGAATTAATCGCGCCCGACGCGACAATTCACTTCACCGGAGCAGGAATAATGTCCGGTATTGCCTATGCAGAATGGATGGCCGAAACGCTTCCGACGATGGAAGACATGACGGTTACGCCTCTCGACTGTGCAGGCAATGGCGACATGCTCTACATTGCCTGGGAAGCATCGGCTGTTATCCACGGATCACGGCGCACTTATAGAGGCGTGGATCGCTTCCGCCTTAAAGATGGAATGGCGATAGAAGAGCACGTGATATTTGATTCAGCGGTACTCACGCCGGAAGGTCGGGGAGGTATCGAATATTGACGATCAGTGAATTTTCCTCACAAAAACAGGAAAAACTTGCATTTATAAGCGTGTAAAAAGAGACACAAAAGGTGCGAATTCTGCAAATCTTGAGACAGATTCCAATGATTATTTACAGCAACATGGTGCGTTTGACTACTCAACCATACTCACAGAAACCCTGACCGCTTTTAGGAGGGCCGGCGCAGATCTCATCCTGACCTATTCGGCACTGGATTATGCTCGCCAGATCAACTAACGACATCAGCTCTTTAACATGGTCTATGATAATTCGTAAGAATCCCGTAAACACACAGAAACCCAACCAGGTGGACACAAGACATGTACAGACCAGAGCAATGTATTGAAGAGCGTCAAGACGTCCTTATTGAGGCGATCCGAGATATCCAATTGGCAACATTGGTGACGCCTCACCCAGATGGTATCAGTGTGACCCACGCACCGGTTGTGGTTCGGGATGATGGTCAGAACATCAGTCTAGAATTGCATGTAGCACGGACCAATCCTCACTGGCAAATGGTTGAAGAGGCCACCCAATCAGTCGCAATATTTCAAGGACCTCATGCCTATGTTTCGCCGTCGTTCTATCCTTCCAAGCAAGAACACGGGAAAGTGGTTCCAACATGGGCATATATTGCTGTCCACGCGCACGGCACCCTTGAAGTGATTCAGGACAACGGAGAACTTCTCAACCATCTTGAGCAGATGACCGACAACAATGAGCAAGACAAAGCCATTCCATGGCACGTTGACGACGCTCCCGAAGAATACATAGAAAGCATGATGCGCGGTATTGTGGGACTGCGATTTAAAGTTGAGCGTTTGGAAGGCACATGGAAACTCAATCAGCGCAAGAATACACCAGACCGGATTGGAACAGCTGAAGGGTTGAGGAGAAGTGGTGAGAACGGCATAGCTCTCGCCGATGCCATGCGTGCAGTCAAGTCTGCATAGAGAGTATTGTCGTGGGTAATACAGAAGCGAAATCACCGATCTCAATGCGGATATCTACCGGTTATCCTCTTGAGGAGAAAGCGGGATACTCCAGAGCCGTTGTCGTGCCGGATGCGGGGGGTGATTGGATTTTTGTATCAGGGACTACCGGGTATGACTATACCACAATGACCATAGCGCCTGATGTGGCTGAGCAAGCCCGGCAGTGTTTTCGTAACATAGAAGATGCGCTGGGGAAAGCGGGTGCAAGTCTTGAGCATGTCGTGCGGTTGCGTACTTTGCTGACGGATTCTGCCGACTTTGAACGTATAGTTCCTATTTTAGCGGACTATATGGGTAACGCACGGCCACCAAACACGGCCATGATTGTAGGTCTTATAGGTCCCTCCATGCTGATCGAGATTGAGGCTCTGGCTCGTAAACCGGCTGCGTGAATTCGGGACGCGTAAAGACGGGAGGTGTTGTTGAAGATCCGGCAACCGGGGCCGCCGCTGCCGCATTTACCGGTTACCTGAAAGAGAAGGGCAAGTTTCTCAAGGATCGGTTGACGATAATTCAAGGTGAAGATATGGGAATAAGGTCAATTATAAAAACAGATTTCGACCATGAAAGTGACACCGGTGTTAGAGTGTCCGGAACGGTGCGAAAGATTGCGAGCTAAGTTGCGCGGTCAGTTCTGGCCAGACGGTAATCATTGCGGCCAAACAGATATGGACCAAGGATTTCACCCATGAAACTATACATTGCCAACAAGAATTATTCTGCATGGTCGTTCCGCCCGTGGTTAGCCATGCGGGTTAAAGGAATTGACTTTGAAGAAGTTTTTGTGGCTTTCACCGATGAAAACAGAAACCCGAAGTTTTACGATTTTTCACCCACGGGAAAAGTACCGGCGTTGGTCAACGGTGATGTGGTGATTTGGGAATCTCTGGCTATTCTTGAATCTCTGGCCGAGAAATTTCCCGAACACACCCTGTGGCCGCAACCCGAAAAAGCACGTGCTCATGCCCGGGCCGTAGCCCATGAAATGCATGGCGGTTTTGAAGTTTTACGCTCGGCTTGTCCGATGAATATGCGGCGAAACGCAGGCCCGGCTGCAATGGATCATCCAAAAGCCGTCCAAAGAGACGTAACCCGTATAGAAAACCTTTGGCAGGATTGTCTGGATACTTACGGAGGTCCCTTTCTTTTTGGTGAATTCACAAATGCCGATGCCATGTTTGCACCGGTTGTTAACCGGCTTGAAAAATACACTCTCTCCGAACACCCCGCAGTTATTGATTATTCCGGTACTATCAAGGCGCTCCCCGCCTGGGTTGAGTGGGAAGAGGCAGCCCTGGACGAACCGTGGGTCGTAGCCGTAAATGAAGCGTGATACTGAAACAGAGTAAGCGTGTTTTGTTAATCTCATATACAAACAAGAGATGACACAAATTCTACTACCAATACACATCCTGTCCGGATCTATTGCTCTTCTATGTGCAGTCATAGCCGTTTCATCTGCAAAAGGAAAAAAGCTTCATGTTCTGTCAGGGAGAACATATTTCTGGTGCATGGTTGCCATCTTCCTAACGGCCATTCCAATGTCAGTTATTAACAGTAATATATTTCTGTTTCTGATATCTGTCTTTTCTTTCTATTTGGCTTTCTCGGGTATGCGCTTTGCCAGAAACAGGAAGGGTATCGCAACTACTGTGGATTGGATTGCTGTCGCTTTGATGATTTTATCAGGAGTGGGGATGTGGATCCTAAGTGCAATCTATGTTGTGAATGATAACTCCCAATACATTACCCTTCTGGTATTCGGGTTTTTAGCACTTGCCTTGGGCTATGCTGATTTCAGGAGTTATAAAAACAGAACGGCTACCGGGAAAGAGAAACTGTCAAGACACTTAACCAATATGATGGGTGGAACGATAGCCGTGGTTACTGCCGTGCTGGTTGTCAATGTCAGGGTTGAACCGGTATGGATATGGTGGGTACTTCCAACAGCATTAATAACCCCGGTTATATTTTGGTGGAATAGAAAAGTCCTGAATTAAAGCTACGACCTGTGATTCCTAAATAGTGTATAATTGAATTTCGGGGGTAATACAGTGCCTTGTGAACAAGGCTAAGGAATTTCATGCGGTTACCGGTCGTATATCTGTTTGCTGCGCTTGCTATTTGTGGCGTTCTCGCCTCTTGCGGCGGTGGAGGCGGCGGAGCTAACAACACGCCATCTACTGACACAACCCCACCACCAACCGATCAGCTTGCAGCGGCTCAGCTTGAAAGAGCGGCAAGTCAGATACGCAACAGTGATGACGAGTTTAATGCACAGTGGGGTCTGCGGGCCATCCGAAACGAATATGCTCTGGCTCTGGGTGCAACGGGAGAGGGTATAACAATCGGTATCGCCGACTCGGGTTTTGATCACCGCCATCCGGACCTCGGGCTAGATAAATTTCACCCCGATAGCATGTTGGCTTACTCACGTAACGCCCTCGATTCTCTACCGGCAGAATCCAGTGCCGTTGAAGTCGGAGTCGAGCAAACTCAGAAAGATGTCATAATTCAATACCCCTGCTCAACACCGGAGAACAATGAAGATTTTTCTCAAATCTCCGATCAGGCGAATGCCCGGATAAAAACCAATTGCCAAACCGACGACTACTTTCTTCGGGTTGGGTCCCCAGGAAATTATCAGTATCTGGAAATACCCCCACTCTTTGCAGGAACGGGCCATGGCACCGCCGTCACCGGCATAGCGGCAGCACAACGCAACAGAGAGAATATCGGTGGTGCCAATGACATAATAGGCATAGCACCGGATGCGGAGGTGCTTAGTTGGGCCGGACAACCGGGCGGTGGCGGTGGCGTCAGGATGTTCTCCTATATGCCATCCGTATTGAGCCCCCCTGATGCACAGGTAACGGATCTGGATGATCTTCTTGAGAAAAGCGTATCGTTTCTGGGAAGCCGCTCGCAGATTATAAATTTCAGTTTGGGCGTTCCAGGCCTGACCCACACCTATGATAGTGACGATGTACGCGCTGCATTTACAAATGCCATTACCGCTATGACGGAGACGGTCATCGGGCAGGGAATAACTCGTCCGGGCCAGAAGCCATTGTTTGCTATCGCAGCAGGAAACAGCCACGAAGATATATTGTGTGATATGAGCAGGCCACGGTGTAATACGACCTTGCCTGCCGAATATGATGAAGGCGCAACCCATCCGGGTATTGTCGCGGGCCTGCCCTATCACATTCCGGAATTGCGGGGGCGCATAGTGGCGGTGGCTGCCGTGCAAATAAGAAAGGATGATAACGGCAACCGGTTGACTGATAGTGATGGCGCTCCGCTGGCAGGCAACCCGTCAGATCTGGAAATTTGGGATTCATCCAACCGTTGCGGCACTCTGCCCACCGACTGGGTAACCGATAAAACAAATACTGCTTATGCCGGACGGCATTATTGCATTGCAGCACCGGGAGAGATGCCAACGCTGGTGGCGGGTGCTTACGAGTTAAATGCAGAGAACAAATATGAGTATTCCACCCAAACATCGGGGGGCACATCCTGGGCGGCACCTCATGTAACAGGTGCCCTGGCGGTGCTGGCCGGGCACTTTGATACGATGTCTCTTGAGGAAATACTCGTACGCATGGTTGATAGCGCCAATAATCAAGGCGAATTCAGCAAGAGCGAGATCTACGGGGCAGGTCTGCTTGATATGGAAGCAGCCTTAAGACCCATGGGGGAAATGCGGGCAACAATGGGCAACAGCCTGAGAGGTGCTTCCCTGCCTCTGGCGGGAAGCCGGATCACAGCAGGGGCGGCCTACGGCGACGCCTTCTCGCTGGCCTTTGAAGGTCGCACCATGGCGGGTTTTGACGAGTATCATGCCCCCTTTCCGCAGCCTCTGTCGGGTCTACTTACAACACCACAACCCCTAAGCCTTGAAGGACGGCGCGACCGCCTTGCAGCCTTCAACCTTGAAACAACACATCTATCCGATGGTACCGTGCGCCTTATGAGCAAACATGGCGGTGCCGCCGTACTGCCCCTCACCGAGGGAGATAATATAGTCACGGGTAATATGGGAGTCTCTCATCTTTTCATGTCACATCAGGCAAGCCATGGCCTGCCTCTGGGATTACGGGCTATAGAGACATCCCACCCCCTGACGGCGGACCCCTCGGCCTTTAGCAATCCGTTCCTCGGACTTGCCGAACAGGGGATAACGGTTGGCATGGGACAGCATTATGGTGACGGCGTGTTACGCATGGCCGCCTTCACCGGCAAAGGACTTATGACTACTGAAGGCGGGTTGCCGGAGCGTACCACCGAGGGTGAAGCGCATGGTGTGGTGGTGGACTATGCCATGAGCCCGGCTGATGGTACGTCTCTGTCTCTGCAGGCGGGAGCCATGATGGAGGACGGGCAGATACTGGGCCTTGCCTCCGAGGGGGCCTTTGGTACGCCGCCGCCGGTTCCGGCGCTGTTTAGTGGTGTGACGCTGGCCAGTCAGATTTCAGGTGGGTGGACTTTTCTGGCTCAGGCTTATGGCGGCGTGGCGCGTCCCGAAGCCCCGTCTCCGGGTCTGGTGAAGAGCACCTCCCCCGTGATTGCCAGCGCATTCTCTGCAGGCCTGACCGGTGGAAGTGTCTTTATGGCAGGAGACCAGCTGAGTTTTGTCATAAGCCAGCCCCTGCGCGTTGAAGCAGGGCAGATGGGATTGAGATGGGCAACAGGACGCACCATTGACGGCCGGTTGCTTCACGGGAATGCCGACGTCACTCTTACACCGTCCGGTCGGGAGATTACCGTCGGGGTCGGGCATCGTGTTCCGCTCAGTGACAACATCACGATGGAAGTGCGCGCCGGACTCACCCGCCATTCAGGGCATGATGCCTCCGCCAAGACCCAGCTCAATGGTCTGGCTAATATCAATCTTGATTTTTGATGTTGGAAGAGCGGGAATGATTTGACAGATAAGCGTTTTTTCTTGAAAAAACAAAATGATATAAGATTTTATGGCGTGTAAATTTTGGACAAAATAAGTGATTATTTGCAGGTTTTGGACAAAGTTAATGAATATTTGTACTCAATTTGGACACAATTAAAGATTACCTACATCTCCTCTTTGAGCACCTTTATCCCCTCACAGGTCGCGAGCGGCCGGCTGAGGCCGGAGTACCGGCTGTTTTAACTTTAGACGCCGGTAGGCCGTGGTCTTCCTGAAATTCCAACTGTCTTTAAGATAGTGATATGGCGTGCGGCCCACCCTGTCCTTTGCCAGAGCATCAGCCCCATAGTCCAGTAGCAATTCGACGATCTCCGGCGAGTCCGCTGCAAAATAAAGAGGCGTCCAGCCGGTATATGCGGCGCGGGATTCGGTATCGACGCCATTTTCCAGCAACACCTCCACAAGGTCCGCCCTTTCATTCCTGACCGCATGGTGCAGAGGCGTGAAGCCTAATTCATCGCGTCCGTTTATATCATTGCCATATTTGAGCGCCGTCTGAAGGTCAAACACCCTGGCGGTTTTCCAGAACCTCACCTTCAGGAGTTCGTTGTCCTCACCCTCCTGCGCCTGAAGGGCCGCCGGAAAAACGGCCAGCAAAAACAGGACTCCGGAAATGATGAGCGTGCCGGACAGGCGGCGCCGATATGGCCGGGCGGCTTTCGTTCTATTATTTTCGCCACGCATTTTTTTACTATAGCATCTCTGCCACCAAAGGCGGTAGCCCTTCCGGCAATCAGGAAACAGACGGGCCTGTTTTATGGGACTCCTTTATGCAGTACCGGCGATTGACAAGGGTCAAAGTGACCGTGCCCAAGTGGTCAGCATTCCCTTATATCCGGTGCCCCTTATGACGAGTCAACCTCACTCGTTCCAGTCGGTATCCTGTCCTACATAGACCCACTCCCATGCCTCATTCCAGTCATCTCCGGCATGGGCGGGTGTGATCAAGTCCAGACCCTGTTCAGGGATCAGCGACCATTCCCAATATCTCTCTCTGCCTTCGTCATCGTAGCAGGTCTGGAAGAGACAGGGTAAATCAGCGGCATGAGAAGGGCCGCTAAAAGCAAAAGCCACCATAAGAGCGAAAGCAAAGGTTGTTAAAGATTTCATGGGTTATCTCCCTCGGATTTTAATAGATAAAAATGTGATTTATGAGGGCATTATAGCATAATCCGATAGCCTACCCTCAAATCACAAATATGTCATCCATGGACCCGGAATGGGCAAAAAACCGTTTTACGGGCAAAAATAAATATTCCCACCACCTCATACAGGGAATATTTTATACAGGATGAATCCCGATCAACACGTTACTATTGAGGAGATGCGATGAACCCGATGGGAAATAACAATACCGCCGTCATTTCAGGTGGTGCGAGCGGCATCGGACTGGAGTGCGCGAAACGGTTTCTGGAGCGCGGCATGAACGTTGTCATCGCAGATCTGAAAGGCATCGACCCTGCAAGACAATATTTATCAGAAATTGCGGACAATAAAGATAAAATCCTGGCCTGCGAATGCGATGTTACCGATTTAGACGCGCTGAAAAATCTGAATCAAAAAGTAACCGAAAGATTTGAAAAAGTGCATTGTCTCATGGGCAATGCCGGTATTATTTCGAGGGGAACAAATCCCTGGGAGGATATTGATCAACTGCACAACATATTGGGGATTAATTTCATGGGCGTGGTCAATTTATGCAACGCCTTTATTCCTTCAATGCTTGCTCATGGAGAAGAGGGCGTTGTCATTAACACCGGCTCAAAGCAGGGCATCACAAGACCTCCCGGCAATTATGCCTACAATCTGTCTAAAGCCGGTGTGGTGGCCTATACGGAAGCCCTTTCGCATGCCTTCCTGAAAACGGAAAATTGCAACCTTAGCGCTCACTTACTGATACCCGGATTTGTTTACACTCCGATGATCTCGGCATTTATTCCGGATAAGCCGGAATTTGCCGCCACCACCGAAGAGACCGTTGATTATTTCCTTGACGCTCTCGGCAGAGGAGAGTTTTATATTTTGTGCCCGGATCATGAAACGAGCCGTGAAATTGATCAGAAAAGAATTCAATGGGCTGCTGACGACATCATTAAAAACAGGCCGGCGATGTCAAGATGGCATCCGGATTTTGAAAAAGAGTTCGAAGATTTCATGAAAAATTAGTTTCGGGTTTAAGCGCCATGACATCAGCCATCATCCCGACCATGCGCTACCATGATGCGCCAAAAATGATCGAATGGCTTTGCACGGCATTCGGGTTCATTAAGCACTTTGTAGTTGAAGATGGTAATGGCGGTATTGCTCATGCCCAGCTGACGTTTGGAAATAGTATGGTGATGCTCGGCAGCTCAAGAAATGATGCCGCAGGTGAATTGCAGGCAACACCGCAAACGTTGGGAGGGACAACGCAGAGTGCCTACATTATTGTTGATGATGTCGATGGTGTTTGTGAGCAGGCCAGAAAGACGGGAGCCGAAATCACTGCCGAACCCAGAGACGAAGAGTATGGCGGACGGGCTTTTTCCTGCCGTGACCCTGAAGGACATCTCTGGCATTTTGGCAGTTACGACCCCTGGAAAAAGTGACGCGTGATTTTCTAACCGACGGTCATCATGATCTTGATGACATTGTCTTCGCGTTGATCGAAAGTCCGGTAGGCTTCCGTACCTTCGGACAAGTCCATGACATGCGAGAACAACCCTTCCGCTTTCAACCGCCCCTGCTGAAGCAAGGGTACCAGCTGCGGCCATAATTGCGGCACAGGTGCCACACCCGCGCGCAGCGTAATATTTTTGTAAAGGATTATGTTGAGCGGCAGCACCACACCGGGTTGAGGCAGACCGATGAAGGAAACGGTCCCGCGCCTGCGGACCAGAGGCAGTACGGACTCAACCGCCGCCCTCGCCCCGGACGCTTCAAACACGCAATCCACCCCACCCCGGGTTTGTTCCATAATCGCTCCGGTGGCCTCCTTACCGGGCGCAAATACCGCCGCGCCCAGTTTCCGCGCGTGCTCACGGCGTCCTTCTACCGGATCAATCGCGAAGACCTGCGACGCACCACGCAACAAGGCGAGTTCAACGCCGATCAGGCCAATAGGTCCCAATCCGACAATGGCAACAGACTGACCGGGCTGGAGACCGGCATTATCAAGGCCGAAGCAAGCCGTGGCCATGGCATCGGTAAGCAGGATTGCCTGTTCATCGCTGACGCCGTCGGGGATGCCCATCAGGGTGGCGTCCGCATTGGGCACCCTGACAAATTCGGCCTGACCGCCGTTCAGCATTGTGCTGAGACCGAAAGCCGTTGCACTCTTGCATTCGCCGATACGTCCGGACCGGCAGGACTGACAGCGGCCGCAACCGGCACCGCCTGCCGCCAGAACCCGGTCGCCGACCTTAAGGCCGTGTACATCCGGACCGGTTTCAACGACTTCACCTATAAATTCATGACCGACGCAAAATTTTTCAACGCCGCTATCATAGGCGGTGCTGCCGATAAGATCGCCGTGATAAATGTGCAAATCGGAGCCGCAAATGCTGCATTTCCCGACCTTCACAATAGCCCCGTTGCCGATTTCGAGTTTCGGGTCCTGATAATCCTCGTAACGGATATCCCGGGGGCCGTTGAATACCAGTGCCTTCATCGCAACATCATTCCTCCATACCGGCGACCTCTCGCGAGGTGCCGCCAAACTGCGGTCCGCTCCCGGAGCCGCCTATGAGTTAGCGGATTATACCCGGGTCCCCTATATATACGTAGAGTTGAGGCGGGGGCGCCGCAAGGGAGGAATTATATAGCTCCGGGGCCGAAACGGGGGTTTTCGGGGTTGACTGACAATTGCGCCCAATTGCACCCCTGAAAACGGCACCGGCATCAGGCTCATCGAAGATGCTCCGTCAGGCATTCCGGCCTCCTACCCCCTTCAGGTATCGCGTTTGTGAACAGATGTGATGTGCCACGGCAGGAATATGCAGTAATGTAGAGTCCACGGTATGTCAAATCTTAGGGATGTGTAAGGGGTCAATGACCCGCACCAGCAAACGCAAGGAGATA
>JBAJNM010000048.1 GCA_036881865.1 Parvularculales bacterium
AACGCCCCTGCATGTAGCAGCGCTTGCCAGCAAGACACCGGGGGTGGTGGAAGTGCTGCTGGATCGCGGGGCCGATGGTGCGGCACGGGACAAGGTTGAGAAAATACCGTTTGACTATGCGAGGGACAATGAGTCTCTCAGAGACACCCCGGTCTACTGGCGGCTTAACGAAGCGCAGTACCGGTAGGATGACAGGAGAAATACACACAGTGCGCCAAAAACTAACCACCTTGCCTACCCTGTTTTTAGTGGCCGTGTGGCCTGCGACTCTGGCCGCGCAGGACAATGTGCTACTTGACGAGGGTTTTTGGAAAACAGCTACTGTAGCAGATGTTGGGGCCGCTCTTGAAGGCGGAGCCGATATAGAAGCACGCACCAAGAATGGCTGGACACCTCTGCATCTTGCAGCGGGAAATAGCCAGTCAGTAGCTGCAGTGGAAGTATTGCTGGACCATGGAGTCAACATGGAAGCCCGTGGTCTTGGAGGAGGAACACCTTTGCATTGGGCTGCGTATCAAGGAACAGCGCCAGTGGTTGAACTATTGTTGGTTCATGGAGCAGACATAGAAGCCCTTGATGAGAGTGGGGAGACACCCTTACACAGTGCGTCAGGTTCCGGTTGGAATGATAGGTTGTCAGTTGTGAAACTGCTACTCGATAGAGGGGCCGACATTATGGCCGACAGCAAGGCTGATTTAACGCCACTGCATGTTGTCAACACACCTGAAGTAGTGAAGCTGTTTGTGAGACGTGGCGCAGATATAAATGTAAGCAATTGGCTTCGTATTACCCCCCTGCATTGGGCCGCAATAACTGCGAGACCGAAGGTCATTGAGGCGCTTTTAAATCACGGTGCTAACGGCGCGGCGCGGGATAAAAAGGGAAAAACACCTTTTGATTACGCTCAAGGCAAATCGATAATAAATAGTGGTCAAATAAATGAAGCCCTCAAAGACACCCCAGTCTACTGGCGGCTTAATGAAGCGCAGTACCGGTAGAAATATGTTTTTTTGTTTTGTTACAGGTAGATATAAATTGTTACTTAAGTATACTATTAAGCCCCTAATGAGATATTCCGGAGGTCACCGATGAAACTGACAACCAAAGGACGCTATGCGGTCATGGCCATGGCGGATCTGGCCAGCCACAGTACTCACCATGAAGGCAACCATAATGCCGGGCATGGAGAGGGACACAGAGAAACTATGGCCATTCCGCTCAGCGATATTGCCCGGCGTCAGGGTATTTCCCTGCCGTATCTGGAGCAGATTATGGCCGGGTTGCGCCGGGCCGGATTTGTCACTGCCAGCCGGGGACCGGGCGGAGGATATTCTCTGGGCGCACCTGCGGACGATATTCGCATTGCCGATATTATTCTATGTTGTGAGGGGCCCAGGTTGCTTTCTGCAACACGTTGCCGGGCTGACTCTCCCGTAGGCTGCACAGGGGCTGCCACCCGGTGCCTGACCCACGATTTATGGGCGGAACTGGGGCGGCATATTCATGATTATCTGGACTCTGTCTCTCTGGCCGATGTCGCCAACCGCCGGGTGCGGGGTGTTATGCCTGTTTCCCGGATCTCTGCTGTTCCATCCACTCCCCCGGCCGAATAATTTCCATGACCCTCTATCTTGATTACAACGCAACCGCCCCCATGCCTGCCTTTGTGCGGGATGCCGTGGCGGATTCCCTGACAAGTGGCGGTAACCCGTCATCCATCCACAAGGCGGGGCGGCGGGCGCGGGCTCTGGTGGAGGAGGCCCGCGAGGGAGTGGCGTGTCTTGTGCAGGCAAAACCGGCGAATGTCATTTTTACAGGCGGCGGGACAGAGGCCAATGCTCTGGCACTGTCACAAGCAGCACAGTGGGGGTGTGTCAGGGTTCTGGTCTCCGCTGTCGAGCACCCTTCAATTTTAGAAGCAGCAACCCCTCTTCCCATGGAACGTTTGCCTGTTGATGAAGAAGGGCGGCTTGACCTTAACGGTCTGACTGCGGCGGTGAACAATGCCGGCGGGCCGGTGTTGCTATCGTTGATGGCGGTCAATAATGAGACGGGTGTCTGTCAGCCCGTAGCAGAGGCTACGGCCATTGTGCGTGAGTATGACGGGTTCACCCATTGTGATGCCGTGCAACAGGTCGGGCGGATGCCGTTGAGTATGTCTGAGACAGGTGTTGATATGATCAGCGTGTCAGCTCATAAAATGGGGGGGCCCGCCGGTGTGGGGGCGCTGGTTTTGGGAGATTCCGGGCACGATATAACGCCGATTTTGTATGGCGGCGGTCAGGAAAGAGGACGCCGGGCCGGTACGGAAAATCTGCCGGGAATTGCAGGGTTTGGGGCGGCCGTTGAACTGGCTCACTCCCGTTTTGAGGTCTTTGCTTCACTAAAGGCACTACGGGATGAACTGGAAGCCCGGCTTGCGCCCTATCAAGCCATTATTTTTGGTGAGAAGAGTGAACGGTTTCCTAATACCAGTTGTTTTGCCCTGCCTGCAATGACAGCCCAAACTCTTGTGATGGCTCTTGACCTTGAAGGGATTGCGGTCAGTGCCGGAGCAGCGTGTTCCAGCGGTGTCGTCGCCCGCTCTCATGTTCTAGAGGCCATGGGAGCCGCACCCGGCATGGCGGCAGGGGCTATTCGTGTCAGTCTTGGCTGGGAGACAAGCAAGGCCGACATCAACCGGTTTATCAATGCGCTGGAGTCTATCGTCTGCCGCATATCCGGCAGGTCCCGGATGAGTATTGCGGTCCGCGATACCTTTCAACCTGCTTTATCAATGGAGGCGTAAATGGCTGTTCAGGAAACAATAGATCAGGTCAACCGCCTTGGAGGGGCTAAATACAAATATGGATTTATCAGCGATATTGAATCCGACAAAGCTCCCAAGGGGCTCAATGAAGATATTATCCGCTTTATTTCAGCCAAGAAAGAAGAGCCGGACTGGTTGTTAGAGTGGCGGCTTAAAGCCTACCGGCGCTGGTTGAAGGTTAAAGAACCTGAATGGGCGCGGGTGTCGTATCCGCAGATGGATTATCAGGAACTTTATTATTATGCGGCCCCCAAAAGCGCTGCTGACAAGCCGCAAAGCCTGGATGAGGTGGACCCTGAACTATTGAGGGTTTACGAAAAACTGGGTATCCCTCTGGCCGAGCAGGAACGTCTGGCGGGCGTTGCGGTGGATGCCGTGTTTGACTCCGTTTCCGTGGCGACGACCTTCCGGGAAAAACTCAAAGAAGTAGGCGTTATCTTCTGTCCTTTTTCGGAAGCCGTGCGGGATTACCCTGATCTGGTGCGCCGTTATCTGGGAACGGTTGTTCCCTTTTCGGATAATTATTTTGCAACGTTAAACTCTGCCGTTTTTACCGACGGTTCTTTTGTCTACATTCCACCCGGGGTGCGTTGCCCTATGGAACTGTCCACCTATTTCCGCATCAATGAAGCGCAGACCGGACAATTCGAAAGAACGTTGATTGTCGCCGATAAAGGGTCTTATGTGAGCTATCTGGAAGGATGCACGGCACCCATGCGGGATGAAAACCAACTTCATGCCGCCGTTGTGGAACTGGTGGCTCTTGAGGGGGCGGAGATTAAATACTCCACCGTTCAAAACTGGTATCCGGGTGATGAAAACGGCAAGGGCGGGGTTTACAATTTTGTCACCAAGCGCGGTGATTGCAGGGAAGACAACGCCAAGATTTCCTGGACGCAAGTAGAAACCGGCTCGGCCATTACATGGAAATATCCCAGTTGCATTTTGCGGGGAAACAATACATCGGGCGAGTTTTACTCAATCGCCATCGCCAACAATTATCAGCAAGTGGATTCGGGAACCAAGATGATCCACCTTGGGCGTAACACCAAAAGCCGGATCATCTCCAAAGGCATTTCCGCAGGTCACGCCGCTAACACCTATAGAGGTCTGGTCAGCGTTCACAACAAAGCCGACAGGGCACATAATTTCACCCAATGCGACTCTCTTTTGCTGGGCGACAGATGTTCTGCCCACACCATACCCTACGTGGAAAACCGCAACGCCTCTGCGCGGCTGGCCCATGAAGCGACTACGTCGCGTCTGAATGAAGATCAACTTTACTATTGCCGCCAGCGCGGCCTTGACGAAGAAGAAGCGGTAGCCTTGCTGGTTAACGGATTTTGCCGTGAGGTTTTGCAACAACTCCCCATGGAGTTTGCCGTTGAGGCCCAGAAACTGGTGAGTGTCTCTCTGGAAGGAAGTGTAGGATAATGATGCTGCAAATAGACAATCTTTGCGTTTCCATGGGGGAAGCGGAAATTCTGAAGGGTGTCAGCCTTGAGATTCCCACCGGAGAGGTTCATGCCATCATGGGACCAAACGGCTCCGGCAAGAGTACGCTGGCCCATGTGCTGGCCGGCCGGGAAGGCTACGCCATCACAGGCGGCCGCGTTTTATTTGAGGGGCAGGATTTGCTCGCCATGGACATAGAAGAGCGTGCGGCGGCGGGATTGTTTCTGGCCTTTCAATATCCTCTCGAGATTCCGGGCGTTACCAATATGACATTCCTGAAGACGGCTCTGGGCGCTCAACAGCAAGCCCGTGGTGAAACGCCTTTAGACGCCGTTGGATTCCTCAAAACCGTGCGGGAAAAAGCAAAACTTTTTCAGATCAGTGATGACATGCTTCGCCGTCCTGTTAATGAAGGGTTTTCAGGCGGTGAAAAAAAACGCAATGAAGCCCTGCAGATGGCCGTACTGGAACCGCGTCTTGCGGTGCTGGACGAAACGGACTCGGGTCTTGATATTGATGCTCTGCGTATTGTGGCCGAAGGGGTCAATAGTATGCGCTCCGACAAACGGTCGATGGTTGTGATCACTCATTACCAGCGGTTGCTGGATCATATCGAACCTGATCATGTCCACGTATTGGCGGACGGGCGTATTGTGCGCTCAGGTGACAAAAGTCTGGCGCATGAGCTGGAACGTGACGGTTATGGAGGACAGGATGTTGACGCAGCCTGAAAGCTCCGTAACGGCCTTACCCGACATTATGGTGTTGCCTGATAAAAGTCAGGAGGCGTGGCGTTATACGGACTTGCGCCGCCTTGTGCCGCCGGAGGCTTTGGCATTATTGCCGGAGACCGAAGCTCCGGACCATGGGGATTATTATTTTTTACCCGATATGGCGGCGGTCAGATTGCTGTTCATCAACGGGATATTTCAACCGGCCTTATCGCAAAAAGAAAGACTGCCTGATGGTGTCACGTTTGATGTGATCAATGACGCAGCAAAGGAAAATGAAGAAATCCCCGTACCTGACGGGGCGGTTCTTAATGCTATCAATAAAAAAGGTGCGCAATCTACAGCCCGGATTGTGATAGAAGCGGGCAGCACACCCGAAAAGCCGCTCCACATTATACACGCAAATCATGGCGCAACCCCGGGGGCCTGTCATACACGCCTGACTATTCGCCTTGGGGCAGGGGCAAGGGCAACAATTCTGGAAACCCGCACGGGTGAGGGAGCGGCACCACTATTCAGCACCCAGATGACAGCCCTGACGTTAGACTCTGATGCCCGGCTTGACCATGTCATCCTGACCGAAGGGCAGGCGGGCATGATGCATGTCGATAACCGTCATGTGACGGTAGAGAGCGATGCACATTATAAGGCTACGGTTTTAGCTCTTGGGGGGCGTGTGGTGCGCGGTGAGAGCCATGTGCGCTATGCAGGCTCCGGCGGGCAGGTCAATGTGACCATAGCGGCTCTGGCTTGCGAAGATGAAACAACGGATCATGTGGTGACCATGAACCATGACGTGCCCGATTGCACAGGTGAGGTTATGGCGCGCACAGTGGTGGGCC
This sequence comes from Parvularculales bacterium, assembly GCA_036881865.1. NCBI lineage: Bacteria > Pseudomonadati > Pseudomonadota > Alphaproteobacteria > Parvularculales > Parvularculales bacterium. Next base: position 5,838 of record JBAJNM010000048.1, read on the forward strand.
GCAAAGGGACAGGAGTGTTTCAGGGGCGTGTTCATGTCAGCGAGGGAGCGCAAAGGGTGGAAAGCCGCCAGACGACCCGGGCGCTGTTGTTGTCGCCTGACGGCGTGATGAATGCCAAGCCGGAACTGGATATTCTGGCCGATGATGTGCAGTGTGCTCATGGCTCCGTCATCGGAGAACTGGACGAAGAGGCGCTTTATTATCTGCGCTCACGGGGTATTAGCGCCGATGAGGCACAGCGGCTTCTTGTGGGTGCTTTTTTATCGGACGTTGAGGCTACAATCACCCACGAAGAGATCTGCGGGGAGGTCTGGTCGCGGGTCATGGGCCGGCTTGACCAAATGATTGATCAGATCGGTCAAACTGACCGCACAACCGGAGAGGTATTCTCATGACGGCTCTCACACAGGCTGTTGATAGTTCACAACCCGTTGGCAAGTATGACGTTGAAGCCATACGGCAGGATTTTCCCATTTTAGGGCGAACGGTCTATGACAAACCCCTTGTCTATCTGGACAGCGCCGCCTCGGCGCAAAAACCCCGCGCCGTTCTTGATGCCGTTCAATCATTCTATGAAAACGATTATGCCAATGTTCACCGGGGGCTGCATTATCTGAGCAATCAGGCCACCGAAAAATTCGAAGAGGCCCGCGAAAAAGTACGCCGTTTTATTAATGCTCCTTCACCGGAGGAGATTATCTTTACCGCCAACAGCACCGATGCCATCAATATGGTCGCGGCCGGTTTTGCCGAACCTCATATTAAAGAGGGCGATGAGATTGTGCTTTCAATCCTGGAGCATCACTCCAATATTGTGCCGTGGCATTTTTTGCGGGAGCGCCATGGTGCCACATTAAAGTGGGTTCCCTGTCAGGATGACGGCACTTTGTCACTGGATGAGTATGAAAAACTCCTCGGCCCCCGCACAAAATTAGTAGCCCTCACCCAGATGTCCAACGCCTTTGGGGTGATAACGCCAATCAAGGAGATGATTAAACGGGCTCATGAGCGGAACATTCCGGTATTGATAGACGGCTCCCAGTCGGCGGTTCACGGGGTTATCGATGTGCAGGCGCTGGGATGCGATTTCTTCGTCTTTACGGGACATAAACTCTATGGCCCCAGCGGGGTTGGTGTTTTATATGGCCAACGTCACCATCTGGAGTCCATGAGGCCCTACAGGGGTGGTGGTGAGATGATACAGGAGGTAACAACGGACCATGTCAGCTACCGGGGTGCGCCGCACCGTTTTGAGGCCGGAACCCCTGCCATTGCCCAGGTCGTCGGGCTAGGGGCGGCCGTTGACTATGTGACATCGGTAGGCCGTGAGAATATTATGGCTCATGAGGCGGAATTGCTGGCTTATGCAACCGAACGGATCCGAAATATAAAGGCTTTGCGGATTCTCGGGGACACACCTGAAAAGGGAGCAATAATATCTCTTGTATCCGAGGCGGCTCATCCCCATGATATAGCCATGGTGCTGGACCGCATGGGCGTGGCGGTGCGGGCCGGCCATCATTGCGCCCAGCCCCTGATGGACCGTTTTGGGGTTGCCGGCACAACGCGGGCCTCTTTTGGACTATACACCAGCCGCGAGGATCTGGATTGCCTTATTGAGGCTCTGGACAAAAGCGTGAAGTTTTTTGGATAGTGTCATGAGTGAAAGTGAAACAGCAAACATATCCGATACGGCACACCTGACAGACAGTGCTCTTTCCTCTACCGAACTGGAGAGTTTAACGGATGATCTGGTCGCGGCCATCAAGACCGTCTATGACCCGGAAATCCCCGTTGATATTTATGAACTGGGGCTTATCTACCGGATTGATGTATCTGATGACAGAGATATTACCGTCGATATGACCCTGACGGCTCCCGGATGCCCGGTTGCAGAGCATATGCCTGTCTGGGTGGAAAATGCCGTACGTTCCGTTGATGGGGTAGGGGATGTGCGTGTTAATATGGTCTTTGACCCGCCGTGGGACCCGAGTCGCATGTCTGACGAAGCCCGTGTTGCTCTTGATATGTTCTGACCGGTTGAGGATTTGCTATGAGTATGACTACTGAATTGACTAAGACTTCAACGAAGCCAGCCCGCCCTGCGGTTTTGACCCTTACGGCAGCGGCCACCGAACGGTTAAAGGAGATCATATCCGAATCTCCCAATGCCGGTGTAAGGGGGGTTCGTATTGGCGTTGAAAATGCCGGCTGTGCCGGCATGGCCTACACCATGGAGTATGTGGAGGAACCCCAGCCTCTTGACGAACAGGTTGAAGTCAACGGCGTGACTGTTTTTATTGAGGCCAAAGCCTTGATGTTTCTGTTGGGAACGGAAATGGATTACAAGGTAAGCCGTCTTTCATCAGGGTTTGTGTTTAACAACCCCAATCAGGTGGACGAATGCGGCTGCGGGGAATCGGTAACATTACAACCCGCTCAATCTGCCCTGCCTGTTTCGGAGACATAACTTTAGGGGAACAATATCCCTGTTTACCCAAAGCCCTTTTAATCAGAGAATTAAAGAGCAGAAGTTAATCATGACTTGCTCCGTCTGCCAGATCTATGTTTTGTTCTTCCGGCAAATCCAGATCATCTAAGCATGCAAAATTCACCGATATCTGATCCGGATATCTCCTCCTCCTGTGATGGGTATAAACCCCACATTCTTTACAAAAGAAATGCTCTGCGATGAATTTATTCCATTTATATGAACTCAAATAATCTTTACCCTGAATAAGAGTAAATGAATCTTCTTGAACAGGCTTCATTGTTATAGATTTTTTTGTACACAAAGAGCAATTACATTTATACAAACCCTCATAAACGTCATTTGATTCAATTTGAAATTGAATTTTCTTACAATGACAGCGGCCTGTATAAATCATATATTCAAATCATGAAACCATGCGCTTAAACGCATTATCCTGCTTATCAATAAACTGATGTTTAAGGGCTCCTAATACATGAGCACCCAAAACAATATAAAGCAGGTAAGGCAATAAATATTTATGCGCGGTTCCCCATATTATATAGACGTCACTTTGCTCCCATAAAGGGGGTAGTTCCCAAAAAAAGAAATAAGTTCCGTTGCCATGATAGCTCGTCATCATAAATCCTGTAACCGGTACGGCCAGCATCATAAAATACAGAGTATAGTGAGCTCCATGAGCCAGCTTGCGCTCAATTGATGTGAGGGAGCTCTCTAATGCAGGGCGTTGAGATAGCCTATTCCACGCCAATCTAACCAGCACCAAGAAAAATACGGTAACCCCAAGAGTTTTATGAACAACATAGTAGGCATTTCTATAATGCGTATCTTCCGGAATCATTGATGAGAAAATTCCCATAGGTATTAGTGAAATAAAAAGAATGGCAATCGTCCAATGAAGTAGACGCGAAACCCTGCCATAACGATTTGGCTCGTTTTTTGATGTTAGAACTAATACGTCATTAGTTTCACTCTGGCGCTTAGCTATGAACAAAAGAAATAAGCCTGTTAGAAAAGCAGTCACTGACTGTAACCACAGCAGTGCCGGTTTTGCAGAATCCATGGGTGTCTGGTTTGGTTTAGGGTTTTCCAAAACACCTGAGCTTATGACAAAAAGGAAAAACCATGCTGCAACCGCAAGACACCCCAAAGCCGCCAGCAAAGTGCCGAATACTCTAACTTTAGGAGCGCTATAGTTTAATGCCCATGCAGTTAAGATTGATATAAATACAATTGCTATTGAAACCCAACTTCCAAGATTAGTTGGATACTGTTCTGATAATATTTCCATCATTCACTTTACTCAATAATAATTAAAAGTATGATATACAGACTTCAGTTTTTTTTACAAGTAGACAATATAATCATGCTAAGTAATTATATAAAATGGCGCTCAAAACAACTTAAAATCTCCGTTATTTCCCACAACCTACCAATGTCATAAATTATGGAGTAGCCTAAGTAGTTACCTTATAAGGATTTGACCGCCAATGGTGAGACTTTGACCGAGCGCTGATTGCGTTTGGAAGATTGACCTTAAGTTGGACCGGCATGGACAAGATTGAAAAGCTCCTCGAAGATTTACGGAAGCGCCTAGTGGAAACCGGGACGCGAAATCGCCTCGTCCACGTCAATCGGAAGAACAAGCGCGCTAAAGCAATTCCTATAATTGATGAGCGTTCAGAAGACATATTCGAAATATTAAGAATAAAAAAGACGAGAATGCAATTCGCCGCTAAGGGAAGTGAAGAGGACGAAGACGCATCCAATCTACGCCTCGCATCCAATGAAGAAACAATAGATGAAAGTCGTTTTACGGATAAATTTCTTGATACTCCATTTGCACCGGATACATTGCAAAAGAAATTGTTACGTATTGCAAGGGATGCGCAAACAGCAGAAGAAGAACAAGGAATCAACATTCTCTACCTAGCAATGGGTTTTCTCAAATGGTTTGAAGACACAAACTCCAATAATGCCAGAGAAGCACCCCTAATATTAATTCCTGTAGACTTAATCAGAAACAAAAGAACTTCCTCGTTCTATATTTCAGTGCGTGATGAGGATATTGTAGCCAATCTCCCGCTTCAGGAACGCCTTCTAAATGATTTTGGCGTTCAAATACCAGAAATCAACGACGACACAGACTGGTTACCAAAAGAGTATTTTCAAAAGGTTTCTGAGGCAATCAAAAGTCAAACCCGATGGAGCATTGACGTTGATGGTATGCAGGTGGGTTTCTTTTCTTTTGCGAAATTACTGATGCTGAAAGACTTGGACCCTCAAAACTGGTCGTCCGGATCTCTTCTTGAAAATCCTATTATTCGAGGGTTGTTGGTAGATGGTTTTAAAACTGAGCCACCTCTTTATCCCAAAGATGCAAATCTAGACGAAGTCCTAAAGTTCGAAGACCTGCTACACGTTATTGATGCTGATGCCAGTCAAACAAAAGTTATTCAAGAAGTTAGGTCTGGGCGAAATCTGGTGGTTCAAGGTCCTCCTGGCACTGGCAAGTCCCAAACAATAACGAACATTCTATCTGCTGCGGCTTATGACGGAATGAAGATTCTGTTTGTTGCCGAGAAAATGGCAGCATTGGATGTAGTGCATCGTCGGATGTCCAATCTAGGACTAGAAGATTTGTGCATTGAACTACACTCTAGAAATGCAAATAAGCGATCTTTCCTTGAAGAGTTAGCAAGAACACTATCAAATAAGAAGGAAACCTCTGTAGAGCTAGAAGATACTAATCTACACATAGAAACTAGAGATAAACTCAATAAAATTTCTAAAGCGCTTCATCAAAACGTTAAAAACGCCGACTACACTCCCTTTGAGATCCTCTCTAAACTAATAAAGTTCTCTGGTGATGAAACGCCTCTGCCAACCTTAAGGTCACCTGTTCTAGGGAAAATGACAACTGCTGTAGAAAATGACGTTCTAAAAGTTATTGATGAATTCAGAACTCTTCACTCAGATCGAAAAAATTTCCGCGATCATCCATTCAGAAGCGTTCTGAATCTTGAACTACAACCAACGGACTTGGCTAGGGTTATCAAAGAGACCGGAAAAGCAGTGGAAACCATAGAAAAATTAAGAGTAAATGTTCAATGGGCTTCTCAAAAGTGTAGGTTAGAATGTCCAGAAAACTTGGCGCAAATTAACGATTTAGCAAAGTTTGTTTCCGTCATCAACAATGCTCCAACAACGGATGAGTCAACTTGGAAAACATGCTTACTGGAATTAAGTAACAAAAAATTCGGCTTCCCTAAAGATATTCAGAGGGCAATAGACTGGGTAGAAACCATGTCAAAAGTTGAAGAAGTTTTTTTCAAAGACGTATGGAGTGCTGATCTGCACCGAATGCGTCGTGAGATTGAGACTGGGATACATGGTTTATTCTATCGAATATTTGGCCCATACCGAAAACGCAGCAAAGAATTGGCATCTGTCTCAAAGGGTGAGATTCCAAGAAATGCAAAGGACCGCTTAGAACTGGTTGATAAATTACTGAGCGCCAAAGAAAAGAAGAAAAGTTTTGAGAATGATAGGAGCTACCTAGCAAAAAAAATTGGAGAAAACTGGAGAGAAGAAGAGACCGACTTCGCCTCTCTGCTTTCTTGTTGGGAATGGTTAGTATCAGCGGGAGACTTAGTAACCCGGTTCAGCGTTGCTGAGTTGGTCACCATAATTTCGGAATTTCGAAATCCCTTAGAGGATATTGAAGGAATGATTACAACTGATGATGCAGAAACTAAAATTGATAAGATTTCAAAAATCTTAAAAATTGATCATTTCTGCCAACCACAATTAAATGGATTATCTCTTGAAGAAATATGCAGGGAATTGACTGCTATTTTTGAGAATGAACACCTTTACCATGAGTGGGTTCTTTACTCAGGGAAAAGAAGACGTCTTGAGGAATTAGGGCTAGAGGAACTTATTAAGGCAATTGACGAGGAGCGTATATCGGTTGATCAGATCAGATCTGAGTTTTTATATGCTCTTAATGAAACGAGATGGAAAAAGATCATAGAATCACACCCTGAAATTGCTCACATTTCCAAACTTGATCGACATGAAATTGTCCATCGTTTTAAGAATTACGAAGAATCTCGAATAGCAGAAACGTGTACTTTGATCAGAGAAAAACATCTTTCGCAGTTGCCGACTGGTGCTGTAGGAGAGATGGCTTTTCTGCGGGGAGAAATAGCAAAAAAGAAGCGTCATAAACCTATTCGGCAGGTTATGAAACATGCTGCTGGCATAGTCCAACGGATTAAACCAGTATTTCTAATGAGTCCGGTTTCAGTTGCACAATTCCTCCCACCCGAAACTTTGGAATTCGACATGCTGGTAATAGATGAAGCGAGTCAAGTGAAACCCGAAGACGCAATCGGCGCTGTTGCACGAGCAAAACAGATTGTTGTCGTAGGGGACAAAAAACAATTACCTCCCACAACATTCTTTGACCGCCTAACAGATAATGAAAGTGATCAAGATGAACTTGATGATGATACGCCCGTAGTCACAGCAGGTGAGATGGAAAGTATTTTGACGCTATGCGATGCCCGTGGTTTTTCCAATAGCATGCTTAGATGGCATTATCGTTCTCGTGATCCGTCTCTTATTGCCTGCTCAAACGATGAGTTCTATGACAATAACCTCATTTTACCGCCTTCCCCTAGTGCAAATGATTCATTATCGGGCATGTCCTTTCATAGAGTTCCAGGTGTCTACACCAGTGCTTCCAAGGGGATAGGACGTAGAGGAACCAATCAAATTGAAGCAGAAAAAATTGCTGATCGTTTACACGAAATAGCCAGAGAAAGACCTGACTATTCAGTTGGGATTGGCACTTTTTCTAAAACGCAAGCAGACATGATCACAGAAGTTTTAGAATTGAGAAGGCGTTCAGACCCGAACCTAGACTACGCACTCAGTAAAGATGCTGTAGAACCGACATTCATCAAGAATATTGAAAACATACAAGGTGATGAAAGAGATATTATTCTAATTAGCGTTGGTTATGGACCTCATGAGCCCAATGGAAGACTAGCAAGTATGAACTTCGGTCCCGTGAATGCCGAAGGTGGAGAAAGAAGATTAAACGTCTTGTTCAGCAGGGCACGTATCGCTTGTGAAATTTATTGTTCGTTCGACCCCGGTGATATTGATCTGAAGCGATCCAAGAAGTATGGAACTGAAGTTTTTAAGAAGTATTTAGACTTTGCTAAAACAGGCAATCTTCCACATCAACCAGATGAGGGGAAGGAACCAGATAGTGAATTTGAGGCAGATGTCGCAAACGTAATCCGTTCAATAGGATATGAAGTATCATATCAAGTGGGGTCGGTAGGGTTCAAGATTGATTTGGGAGTTAAGTCTAAAACAAACCCTAATCATTATATACTCGCTGTAGAATGCGATGGTGCAACATACCACAGTGCACTTTGGGCGAGAGAACGCGATAGACTGAGACAGGAAGTTTTGGAAAGTTTCGGATGGCGGTTTCACCGGATCTGGAGCACAGACTGGTTTTATAGTCGTCATAGTGAAATTGAGAGACTTAAGACTGTTTTAGAGAATTCCGGCGAATTGGTCCTAGGAGAATTTCTGAAAGGAGCAAATGCGGGACAACTAGATGAAGAAAAGCCTTCAGAACAAACGGTTGAAAAAGAAACAATCTTGTTAACGCCGGAATACAAAATCCCTAACTATATTAAAGCGGATATATCTCAGGGAATGCTTTCGAATGTGGAACCGCATGCAATGCCGCTGTGGCGCCTAAAAGATTTTCTGGCCCAGATTGTTGAAATAGAAGGTATTATTCACATTGATGAGATCGCGAGGAGATACACTAACGCGATGGGAAAAACCCGCGTCGGTTCAAGGATTTTAGAAACAGTAAAGAAGGCAATGAAAAGTGTTCAGAAAGACTGCGATTTTACAAAAGCCGGGGATTTTTGGGGCACAAAAGAGCAGTTCAAAACACCACCAGTCAGGAATCGGTCTAACGAAACTGCTCCACTTACTAAACCGGAGTATTTGTCGGGGGCAGAAATCATTGCTGCCGCAGAACTCATTGAGCGTGATAGCGGGACGGTCGACATAGACGATCTGATTAGAACAATATCCCGTTTGCTCGGATACAAACGCGCGGGACCTGACTTTCGAAGACGCGTTACCCAAGTACTTAAGTCTAGGAGTTAATTAATCGGCCGAAAAGCTTTCCATTGTAGCCCTGCAAAACCTTCAGAAATCTATCATCAAGATACTAGGTTATAAAGTGTTCTAAAGTACTTACTTTCTGAATCTTGCTATTTCGAAATTTTCCGATACAGGCATACATCTAGTGTCTTCTTCGCTCCTTTCATATAGGGACCAATCTTTGAACGCAATCACGCCTGCCGAATTTTGCTAAAATCGTTTCTGCGTAAACACAGGGAAAGGAGGAGTTGAGGAGGATTCCGAGGTTTGGGCACTTTTGTATATTAAGTCCAATTCTCCTATTGATGAGAAATTCCGCCTCTAGCTCCTGTCTTAATTGGTCGCCAGATCGGCCATAGGGGGGTTGCGTTCTTCGCCGCCAAACTCGTCAGGGTCCAGAATGACTCTCCACAGTGGAATGGACGTGGTCGGGCCGACCGGTGCTGCGGACAGTTTTGCCTGCAATTGGCGGGCAATATTGGGCTGTCCGGTTGCCAGATTGACGCGCTCCGAAGGGTCGTTTTCAATATCGTAGAGTTCCAGAGAACCATTATTTCGTTCAATTAATTTCCACCCCGCACTGAAATACGCTTTACCGTCTATACCCATTGTTACAAACTCGGACGCTGCAATTTTCCTGTCACCGTTCAGGGCCGGCCATTGGCTTTTACCGTCAGCCAATTGTCCGGTTTCGGAATTGCCGGTCACGGCATCTAAAATGGTCGGCAGAATATCGGTAACATGCATACGACCGTCATAAATGCCGGGTGCAAGTTTGCCCGGCCAGCTTATCAGCGCCGGCACACGAATACCGCCCTCCAGAACAGAGCCCTTGCCGCCCCGCAAATCACCATTATCAGCCGCCCCGTCATACATATTGGTGCGCATGAATTCCATAAAGCGCACGGGCAGGGGAACGCCAAA
>JBAJNM010000049.1 GCA_036881865.1 Parvularculales bacterium
AAAAGTTCCCTCGGATACCTCCGATGCATCGGCTCATATTGAAACTTCGATCAGGATAACGGAGGCCGAATTTTCAAGTCTCACTCAACAAAATGTGAGGTATGTAAGAAAACAGCGTTATAACACCATTATAGATGGCAGGGTTGCAGAAGTAGATGTTTTTCAGGATAACCTTGCCGGTCTTGTTCTAATAGATTTTGAATTTCCTTCGCAAGAAGAATTAAGGCGGTTTGAAAAACCGGACTGTTGCCTTGCTGATGTAACTCAGGAAGATTTTATAGCCGGAGGGCTCCTTGCAGGGAAATCTTATGAGGATATAAGGCATAATTTGGAGGTTTTTAAATATATACCTAATCCTGAAAATCGACACGGCTGTTAGATTTTGATAGTGTTTTTTATCCGTTCCTGAAAACAATAGTATGGACGAACCCGGTTTATGCCCGTTTTACGATCAAGAACCACGACACATGGACGAAATATGGCCGGAGCCAGAGGTCTGTGGCGTGCAACCGGTATGAAGGATGGTGACTTTGGCAAGCCGATTATCGCGGTCTGTAATTCTTTCACACAATTTGTACCCGGTCACGTTCACCTGAAAGACCTTGGGCAACTTGTTTGCCGTCAGATAGAAGCCTGTGGAGGGGTGGCAAAAGAATTCAATACAATCGCTGTTGATGACGGCATTGCAATGGGCCATGACGGTATGCTGTATAGCCTGCCTTCACGGGAAATTATCGCTGATAGTATTGAGTACATGGCTAATGCCCACTGTGCTGACGCACTGATTTGTATTTCAAATTGCGACAAGATTACACCCGGCATGTTGATGGCGTCGCTGCGGCTTAACATTCCGGCTATTTTCGTATCCGGCGGTCCCATGGAAGCGGGTAAAGTCGATCTGCCAACGGGGGAGAGAAAGCTTGACCTTGTTGATGCCATAGTTGCCGGTGCCGACTCCTCAATAGAAGCCAGTGAACTGGATGTTATTGAGAGGTCTGCGTGTCCCACTTGCGGGTCTTGTTCCGGTATGTTCACCGCTAACTCGATGAATTGTCTGACCGAAGCATTAGGGCTGGCGCTCCCGGGAAATGGATCATTGCTGGCCACCCATGCCGATAGAAAAATGCTGTTTGAGAGAGCCGGGCAACTGATCGTCCCGTTAGCACAGCGCTGGTATCAGAATGATGATACCTCGGCATTGCCCCGAAGCATGGCGACATTTAACGGATTTGAGAATGCGATGGCTGTCGATATTGCAATGGGTGGCTCGACCAATACCATTCTTCATCTGCTTGCCGCAGCTCATGAGGCGGAAGTGGATTTCAAGATGAGCGATATTGACCGTCTTTCAAGATCGATTCCCTGTCTGTGCAAAGTTGCCCCAAGCGTTCCCGATGTGCATATGGAGGATATCCATAGAGCGGGTGGCATTTTTGCTATTCTTGCCGAACTGGATCGTGCCGGACACATCCATAATGACCAACCGACAATCCATAGCAGTACCCTGAAAGAAGCGATAAAAATCTGGGATATTGCAGGTCAGCCGTCTCAGGAAGTCATATCCCTTTATTCGGCGGCCCCCGGTGGCATACCGACACAGACCGCTTTCAGTCAGGACCGGAGATATGCGGACCTCGACACAAACAGGCATACCGGGTGCATTCGGGATATATCACATGCTTTTAGTGCGGAGGGTGGCCTAGCGGTTTTGATGGGTAATCTGGCCGTGGATGGGTGTGTTGTTAAAACCGCCGCCATTGATGAAAGCCAATACGCCTTCACCGGAACGGCAATCGTTTTTGAAAGTCAAAATGACGCTATTGCCGGCATTTTAAACGGGGATGTGCAGGCAGGACATGTTGTCGTCATTCGTTATGAAGGCCCCCGGGGTGGTCCGGGTATGCAGGAAATGCTTTATCCGACCAGTTACCTGAAGTCGAAGAATATTGACAGGGAGTGTGCGCTTATAACCGATGGCCGTTTCTCGGGCGGCACTTCGGGGCTGTCAATTGGACATATTTCCCCGGAAGCGGCTGAAAGAGGCACGATCGCTCTAATCGAAGATGGCGACACGATAGAGATAAATATTCCGGACCGCTCAATAGAACTCATCGTTGATCAGAGCGAATTGAACCGCCGCGAGAACGCGCTTGACGAGAAGTTTGGCAAGCAGTGGCAACCATCAAGGCAACGAAGTCGTAAAATATCAAAAGCCCTGCGCTCCTATGCCCACTTTGCGACAAGTGCGGCTCATGGTGCTGTCAGGAGAGTTTAATTCGGTAAAAGCCGCACCTGCACTGTGATGCAATGCGGGTGTAAATACAGATAAAATCTTTATTGCCCGGTTGACGCTGGCACCAGTCGCCGTATAGGGTCGGGCATGCGTATTTAAAAATGCGCCTATGTGTTTAAATAGTGGTTAAGTAGACGTGTGTAAAAGGGAGTACTGATGGAAAAGGTTTTGGTAACCGGAGCGACCGGTTTTGTGGCTCTGCATTGTGTTCGGCAATTGCTGGATAAAGGCTATGAGGTGCGTGGTACGGTGCGTTCGCAGAAGCGCACTGCCGAGGTAGTTGAGGCCATGAAAAAAGCAGGGGCGCCTGCTGATAATCTGGAGATTGTCGAGGCCGATTTATTGCAGGATGATGGCTGGGATGCCGCCGTTGCGGGTTGTACGTATGTCCTGCACGTTGCCTCGCCTTTTATTGTTGAGGTGCCAAAACACGAAGACGAACTGATCCGTCCGGCAGTGGAAGGCACGGAACGCGTACTGCAGGCGGCAATCCGTGCCGGTGTCAAAAAAACGGTCGTTACATCATCCTGTGCGGCGATCAACAGCACCCATGATGGCAAGACGGTTCGTACCGAAAAAGACTGGACCGATGCCAACCACTCTGGAACATCGGCCTATTCCAAAAGCAAGACATTGGCCGAGCGCCGGGCTTGGGAAATCGCCGATGCACAGTCCGGCGAAAACAGAATGCAGCTGGCGGTGATTAATCCCGCCGGCATTATTGGCCCGATGTTGTCCGAAGATATTGGCACCTCCAATGTGTTTTTGAATCAGATCATTTCCGGAGAAGTCCCGGGGTGTCCTAAAATGCATCTGGGTTTTGTTGATGTGCGCGATGTTGCGAATGCCCATATTCTGGCCATGGAAAATGATGCGGCGAACGGCCACCGTTTTATCATTAACGAGCGCGAGTTCTGGTTTAAGGAGGTTGCCGACCTGATGCGCGAAAATGGCTATAGCAAAGCACCGTCAAGGGTCTTGCCAAATTTCCTTGTCAGACTACTGGGTTATGTAAAACCGGAGCTCAAACAGCTTGCCGTTTTTATTGGCAGGGAGAATTCCAATCCGAACGACAAAGCCAAAGAGATACTTGGATGGAAGCCCCGCAATGCCGGAGAGAGTTTGTTGGAAACGGCCAGACAGTTAGTTGAAATGGGTCAGGCCAAAGTCTGATCTTCTATACCGGGGGTTTGGATGGTCTCGAATAGGCTGTATTTGCCGCCCAAAGAACAGGGTCCAAAAAAGCGGGAGCGCTGACCGCAAGTGCGGCCAACGCTCCTTAGTGTTCTTCAGGATTTACTTATACTCGGATACGGTAAGCTTTGCAAGTAACCCGATGCGGTTTTTATCTTCATTGTGATCTCCGTCAATTTTCCGGCAAGGCGGGAGCCTTCCGCTTCTCCCATCCGTATAAGGGTAAGGATTCATAGTCAAAGCCTGTCTCAATAGTTGGTTTAACCACGGCAAAGTAGGGGGATAAGTCGAAATCCCGCGGCACAAACAGGCTATGGTGGGCAACATGCAAAACCTCTCTGTGTGAATCATTTTTTGGAGTTTCCGGTTTTTCAATAAAGGGGAGTACGGGATAATGCACGGAATGAAAAGCGCGGGCTATGAGACTTGAGCAAATAGCCTGGGTAGGCTCACCGCTTCCAAAGGCCAACATGCGTTGACGCCAGTGCGAAGGTACAGGCGGTATGGGGAGAAGATAGCGGGCAAGATCAACGATGTTTCGAAGGTCATAAGTGAGCCCCAGATTATCCAGCATATAACGCGCAACGGCCAGACGGGGCTGAAGGGGTAGTCCCACAGGACGGCAGATACGGGTGTTAAAATCGGCGTATTTAGAGAGCGGTGAGGCAATGGAACCGGCTTGCAGGTCAACCTCTATGAGACACAGGCGTTCTCCTTCGGGGGAGAGGGGCACACCGGGTACGTCTTCGCCGACATAAAGGGCCGCATGAGACCACGTAGATTGAGTGAGATATTTAATAGCCGTTGATATTCTTTTTTTGCCCTCTACAAGCAGAACATCACCGGTCTGTAACACGCGCCGCATTTTTTCGGGTGACGTGATAGAAAATGGCCGGTAATGACGTACATGGCGGGAGAGATAGCGCGCCATCATTCTGCCGATGCGCCGGCCCGCCCATGATACTGCACCGGCCATTATGATTGAATAAGCTTAGGGACCGGAATTAATGAGAGTGGGCGGAGCGTATCGTATACGTACCATCTCCCTCGGCATCGAAGATCTCTTTAACTTTGGGATGGTTCACGGGCACTCCGCTATCATCAGGCAGCAGATTTTGTTCCGAAACATAGGCTACATATTCGGATTCGGCATTTTCGGCGAGCAGATGATAAAACGGCTGGTCTTTTCGTGGACGTACTTCCTCGGGAATAGACTGCCACCATTCTTCCGTATTGCTGAAGGTTGGGTCCACATCAAAAATGACTCCCCGGAAGGGGAAAAACCGATGTTGGACAACCTGACCGATACGAAACTTCGCTTCGCGGTTTATAATTTCACTCTGTTCCATATCCGGATAATCCTGTTGTGTTAACTGAACCATAAATTACAGGGAAATATATAGTATATAAACGGTCAATGCCAAGGGGGGTCACATTTTATGTACCGGGGCTTGATTCTTTTTGAAAAACTGCCACTCTCTCTGGAAGATTGCATAATAAAGCAAGAGGCTATTGATGACGGAGAAACCTGTAATGGCGGGGAAGCCCGACGGTTTGTTTTCACCATTTATTCTGAATGGTCTGGAGATTCCAAACAGAATCGCCATGGCGCCCATGACGCGGAGTCATTCCCCCGGTGGCGTTCCGGGGCAGGACGTAGCGGCCTATTACAAACGCCGGGTAGCCGGAGGGTGCGGATTAATTATTACGGAAGGCACGACCGTTGACCATGAGGTTGCCAGCAACGACCCCAAAGTACCGCAATTTCACGGGCGTGATGCTCTGGAAGGATGGCGCGGTGTCGTAGAGGGTGTCCATGAGGCAGGGGGCTTGATTATGCCTCAATTGTGGCATGTGGGAATTATGCGTCGTCAGGAGCAGGCGGTTAATCCTGAGTATCAAAGTGCTGCCCCGTCAGGATTGTTTAAACCGGGCAAGCGTGTTGCCGACCCCATGAGCGATGCCGAGATTAGTAAAGTGATTGATGCGTTTGCCCGTGGTGCGGCAGAGGCGCGCAAATTAGGGTTTGATGGTGTGGAGATTCATGGAGCCCATGGTTATTTGATAGATCAGTTTTTTTGGGAAGGGACAAATGAACGCGATGATGTCTATGGCGGTGATGCGGTAGGACGCACACGTTTTGCTGCCGGCATTGTCAGTGCCATTCGCCGTGAGGTTGGTGATGACTATCCGCTTATTTTGAGATTTTCGCAGTGGAAACAGCAGGACTTTGCGGCGAAGTTAGCGCCGTCTCCGGAATCTCTGGAGGCTTTTCTCGCTCCCTTGTCGGCGGCCGGCGTTGATATGTTTCATTGTTCGACGCGGCGGTTCTGGGAGCCGGAGTTTGACGGCTCATCGTTGAATCTGGCCGGATGGACGAAAAAACTCTCCGGTAAACCGACCATGACGGTTGGCAGTGTCGGTCTGGATAATGAGTTTGTTGCCGGATATAGAGGGGAGGGTGCACAGGCGACGGGTCTGGATACTCTTCTGGAGCGCTTTGAACAGGGCGAGTTTGATATGGTCGCCGTAGGCCGTGCCATTCTTGTCGATGCCGAATGGCCCAACAAGATACGCAACGAACGTTTTGACGAACTCCGGAATTTCACGACCGAAGCTCTGGCAACACTTTCTTGAGCGCTTTTTAGTGATTCCTTTAGCCTGAACGTTTAGTAGGGCTTGTCACCGATAATGGTCACGCGTTCCATACGTCTGACGGCGGGCCAGTAGTCGGAGACCGCATAATGCTGACAGGCGCGGTTATCCCAGAAGGCAATCGAATCTTTCTCCCAACGGAACCGGCATTGGTATTCCGGAGTAGACGCCTGAGCATACAGGTGAGCCAGTAGGGCGTCGGATTCCGCACGCTCCATATCGACGATATAGCGGGTAAAGGCGGCATTGACGTAAATACCCTTCTTGCCGGTGTCCGGATGGGTGCGCACGACGGGATGCTCCGCAGGAGGATATTGCTTGTCAAACGCATCAATCTCTTCCTGACTCCGGCCCTCTTTAATGAGGCGTTTGCGGAAGTATTCAAAATCATGCATGGCGGTGCGGTCTTCAATTTTTTCTTTGACCTCATCGCTCAGGCCATCGTAGGCGGCATACATATCGCTAAACAGCGTATCGCCTCCCATATCCGGCACTTCAATAGCCCGCAGAACGGAACCTAAAGACGGCTCAAACCGCCAGGTGACATCGCTGTGCCATACATTCTCCTTGCCCGGACGGTCTTTGTCGTGGGTAATGGCAAGCACTTCCGGATAATCCGGCTTGTGTGGTGCAAAGGGATGCACCTCCAGATCACCGAACAGACCGGCAAAAGCCAGATGCTGCTCCGTAGTGATATTCTGGTTGCGGAAAAAGATCACCTTGTGGGTTAAGAGCGCCTCATAAACCTCTTCTCTGGCTTCACTTTCTACAGGGCGTGATAGATCTATTCCCTCAATGACTGCGCCGATGGTGGGGCTTAAGGGTTGAACGTTTAGCGGGCTGTGACTTTCCAGTCGTTGGGCGGCTTGACTCATGACAACCTCCTGACGGTGTTTTGGCTCCTGACATTGGATGGTCCGTCAATCATAGCGCAACGCTCTCTTGAAAAACAGAGCAAAAAATTACAGAATTATTAGAGGATTATCAGAGAGTTAAAGCCCGTAAGCGGCGGCTTGTTCCGGGTCGCGGGCGGCAATCTTTTGTGCGAGTTCCATAATGACGCGGGCCTGCTTCCACGTTGCATCATCCTGCATTTTACCGTCCAGCATAACGGCCCCGCTGCCGTCGGGCATGGCTTCCAGAATACGTTTTGCCAGCTGTACTTCTTCTACCGCCGGACTAAATACGCGGCGCGCAATTTCTATTTGGGTGGGGTGCAAAGACCACGCCCCAACGCATCCCTGAAGAAAGGCATTACGGAATTGAGCTTCACACGCCGCCTCGTCCGAAAAATCCCCGAACGGGCCATAGAATGGTCTGATCCCGCAGGAGAGACACGCATCCACCATCCGCGCAACCGTGTAATGCCATAAGTCCTGCTGATAGAAGGGGCGGGGAGCATCGCTATTGTCAGAGGCATCTGCCAACACGCCATAAAAAGGATGTCCACCCCCGACGCGGGTGGTTTTCATACCACGCGAGGCCGCCAGATCTGCCGGCCCGAGGCTCATGCCGTGCATCCTCGGGCTGGCCGCCGCAATGGACTCTACATTGGCAACTCCCTGCGCCGTTTCCAGAATGGCGTGAATGAGAATAGGGGTCTCAATTTTATGTTTGGCTTCCAGCTGGGCGAGGAGCTGGTCAAGATAGTGAATATCCCATGGGCCTTCCACCTTGGGCAGCATGATGACATCCAGCTTGTCGCCGACTTCACCGGTAATGCGGAGAATATCGTCCAGCGCCCAGGGGCTGTTGAGAGCATTGACGCGCGTCCACAGGCCGGTTCCGGCAAAATCGGTCGTGCGTACACACTCGATAAAGCCTTCCCGTGCAGCTTCCTTGGCCTCTATGGGGATGGCGTCTTCAAGGTTGCCCAGAAGCACGTCTACTTTTCCGGCAAGCTGTAGCGCTTTCGTGCGTATTTTTTCGTTGTGGGGTGGAAAAAAGTGAACCATGCGCTCAAGGGCAACCGGGAGTTCCCGATGCGGTGTCGGCGCGCCGATACTCAAGGGTTGGTAAAAGTCTGAAGGATGTTTCATGGGTGCATTATTTCAATTTTCGTCCTGAAGCACCAGAGAAAACATGATTTTCATGGAATGCGGAATTGTGCCACACTATAGGCTGACCGGTTAGAAAGCGGTGAAAATCCACAGGAGGGTACAGGATGACTTATTTGATGCGTTTAAGTGTAGGGGTTCTGTTAGCAGGCATAGTTGGAGCGTTGAGCCTGTTGGCACCGGGGACAGCTTTGGCTCAGGATGCAGGGTTACCCGGGGGCTTTGATCCCGGGTGTTTGATGAATGAAGAGCGTCCCGTTGAGGAAACCATCGCGTGGTGGAACCGGCGTTCTCCTGAAGAACAGGAGTTGATGATGTCGTTGCCCTGTGAGGAACGTTACATTCCGGCGGTTTGTATTTTTCTGGGTGGCGGAGAACAGCCTATAGAGTGGGTTCGGGAGTGTTCCGACAAGCAGGTTGCCGAGCGTCGTTCTTTTGCTACCTGTCAGGAGAAGGGGTTTGAAATGATGACCGAAGAGTTCGTTGCTTGTCAGGACGAAGTCAAGGCGACTTATTAGAAGAACTATATACTGATATGCCCTCAAGAAAAACAATAGCACGCAAAAATTCCCCGAGGTCTTCTGGGACTACTAAAGAAACCACCAGAGAAGATCAAAAGGAAACACAAGAGCGGCTTGATAAAATATGGGATCGCGGATTGACTATTGCAGGCATCCTTGTTGTTATGGTTGCCGTTATAGCATCCGTTTACGTTGCCTCGGGTTACGTCGCAAACCAGTGGGGCGATTGGGCTATAGACTTTGGCCCGGAAACATATATTGCGCTCGCATCTGCCACTGTTGCGATTTGTGCCCTTGGAGTGACGGTCTGGCAGGGCAGACAAAACCACAAGCATAACAAATTATCTGTTCGTCCGTTTTTGGAACCAGAATTGGAGCGCCAACGTGATGATAGCAATGATCAAGGAAAAATAATATTAGAACTGGTCAATCGTGGCGTTGGTCCTGCAATCATTAAAAATTTTGTTTTGTTGTTTAACGGCGAAGAAGTTTCTCAAAATAGCATTAAAACTTATCACGATTTCTTAAACCGGAAATTAAAGGATTTCCATAATGCTAGCCTTAGTGCGTGTGGGCCGGAAGAATCTATTCAAATAGGACAACGACTGGGACTGATAAGTTTTAATTATATTATCAGCAAACAGAATGTCTCTTTTTTTGATAAGTTAGACTTTCTTATTGAATACCAGTCAATCTATCAGGATGAAACTTACACCTACGACTCAAGAAAATACCGGCAACTTCACGATGAGGAGTAGTGAGCTATTGCACTCACCGCCTTTATTTTATTCTGGCGGGGTTGTGTCTCCTCACAACGGGCCACACGATAAATCGGACAGTATTAGCGTTTGATACCGGCTAACGGTAGGAATCCGCTATAAGTCCGGCCTCGTCACGGCAGAGAAGAAATGATGCTTTACAGGCAGAAAGTATTATTGGCACTGGTCGAATGTTTGGAGGGGAAGGTTAAAGACCGTGACCTACAGAACTATCTTTTTCTGTTCATTCAGAAATATCATCAGGAAAAACTCTATGAGTTTGTGCCATACAAATATGGCTGCTTTTCATTTCAATCTTATGCGGATCGTAGAAATTTAACCAAATTCGGGCATTTGATGGAGAGTGAGGATTGGGTGCTGAATGACACTTGTTACATGAATCAACTGAAGAGGGCCGATGCTCTAAAGATTGAGGCGTTTAATAAAGAGGGGCTTATATACTTAAGTAACGTTCTCATTTTGCCCATATTTGAGCCAAATAGATCAGATTATTAACTATCATCTTTGCTTAAATAATCGTTTGCCGTTCTTCCGGTCTCATCACGGATTGTAGGATCTGCACCATAGTCCAGTAAAACCCTGACAACCTCCGGCACGATTGCTTGGTGTAGTGCTGTGCTCCCATCCTCATTTCTGGAGTTCACATCGGCCCCATGAGCCAGCAAGAGTCTGGCAATCTCCGGATTTAAGATCAAAATACTATTGAGAGGTATATTGCCTTCATCATCACGAACATTCGTATCCACCCCATGCTCTAGTAACAACTTTAACACTTCTGTACTGTTCCATATGCCACTCCAAAACACCGCTTCATGCAGAGGGGTTTTCCCAGCATTGTCTTGGGCATTTATATCGGCTCCATGATCTAGTAACAGATCAACAACCTCGGGTGTCTCGTTAAAAGCGATCGCAAAGTGAAGAGGTGTCTGCCCACTTGTGTCTCGTACCGTGGCGTCGGCACCATGACTCAGTAACAATTCTACTACCGCCGGGTTTTTACCCAGAACACCATAAAAAAGAGGTGTCCATAAAAACAGAGAATTTGCTTCTATATCAGCACCTTTGTCCAATAGCATGTCTACCACTGCCGGAAATTCAGTATGTAGTGCGGCCCGATGCAGTAGTGTCAATCCATGCTCATGCACATTGTCCTGTAGACGCGCATTTATATCGTTTCTCTCTTTCAGAGCAGATTCAACATCTGCAACAGTTGCCGTTTTCCAGAAATCCCCATCCAGAAACTCATCCTTCCATAGAAAATCAAGACCGCCATGGTTGTATATGGATATTACTATGACGGATATAATAAACAGGCCTCCCAAGACGTTCCCGTTAAGGAGTTTTTTCTCATATGGGTCACCTTTCTATATCCATATCATCCTCTTTGTATTCAGCCCACGGATAGAACTGGTCAAACAGAATGTAATTCAGACCGGAGATGAACAATATGAAGAAAACCAAAAAACCGCCTTCGGTGCCAAACAGAGCATCAACAAAACCTTCAAACGCACCTTTCCTTTCAATATTCTGAAAAATAAAAAATAAGGGGAAAGATATCAGTACTAACAGAAGAACCCGTGAAACTCTTACCATAACCTTTCCGGCTGCTTCCCAAAGAGAGTTATTGGACATTTTGCCTCCTTCCCGCCGCTTTCGGCGTCGCTGCTTGTATTTTTTTTGTCGCCATTCCTCAAACTGATCCAACCAAGGGAAATACAAAACACCCCACCAAAAGAGTATCCAAAATAGAAAGAAAACTAATAGAGGATTTTCTTCTATCTTATCGTACACTAAATAAAACAATAATACCGAACACGCCCATACAGCATATTTTGCATATTTGAGCATAGACTTCAATTTTTGTGAGAGAGCACGTCGCATATTTTGCCCTTGCAAATCGTCAGCCATATAGCGTGATAATTTTGAAAAAAACAAAAGCACAAGCAGAACGGGGGCAATTATGGCAATTACTTTTACTGCTTCCAATAAGAACACAGTCATTTCGGCTAAAAACAAAGCCACTTAACCATCATCCTCCATAACCTCAACGGGCTGGCAGAGAGAGGCTACCAGTTCCTCCGGAGTGGTAGGGATAGAGGCATCCTCGTTCATCTCCCGGGCGGTCGGCCTATAGCTCCATGGCTTGACCTTGATCTTAGGTTTTTTTGTTTTTTCATATTTACATTCTACCTGTACTGCGCCTCGTTGAGCAGCCAGTAGGCTGTAGTGTCTTTCAGTTTTTTGTTATATTTCCCTTTTAAAAAACCGTAAAAAGAACTGGCTGAGAGTTTACCTTGGGCATAATCAAATGGCGTACTGCCCCATTTATCCTGCGCCGCTCCGTGAGCTCCGTGATTTAAAAGAAATTCAACGACCGCAGGACTGCCAATTCTGGCCGCCATATGCAGGGGCGTAGAGCCTTCCTTATTGCGAGCATTGATGTTCGCACCGTGCTCAATAAGCAGATTAAGCACTGCTGAACCATTATTGCCTGCCGCTCTAAACAAGGGTGTTGAACCATATCTATCGCGGGATGTAATATCCGCTCCATGCTCCAACATCAGTTTTACTATCTCCGTTGACGACCACGCCGCTGCCCAATGCAGGGGTGTCGCTCCATACTCGTCACGGGCCACTATATCTTCCCCCCTCTCTATTTCTGCCTCTACGTCGGCAACAGCCGCATATTTCCAGAACTCTACATTAAGCAGTATGTTTGCCTGTGCTACTTTGGGAAAAGTAGCCAGCAAAAACAGACTGCAAAGAATGGTTGATATTGTATGTTGCATGTTTTTTCTCACTGGAAAAGTTCGTCTGTATCTATAAACGCTTTTTCATATGCCGGCTCATATCCTTGTTCAATATCATAAATAAAGGCTTCCAGCCTATGAAGAAAGATAATGCAGCCCGCTAAATCAACTTTAGAAAAACCGCTTTCTTCACCAATAAATTCAATGGTAGAGTTTATAGACTTCCTTATTTGAATTTTAACCGTATTGTTTGTTTCCCCCCATATCAATGCTTTCTTCAGGCCTTTAATAAGTTCGCTTTTTGAAATGTATGAAGGTTTACCGTTATTTAGGTGTCTATCTCTACAAACCAGAACAGGAATGACTTTGTTATCTCCATCTTCAGCAGGTAAAGTGCTGCAATAAATTTGTTGCCACTTTTTTTTGTTTGGGAGATCACAGTGGTGCATCCCGTAATAGAATTCTCTGGAAATGAATTTATAAGAAAGTTTTACATTGAATGGAGCGGATGGCATACGAATGTCTGCTATAGTTGTTTCATTATAAGATCGTTTTTCTCCGTCCCCCTGAGAATAAGCGAATGATGGTAGCGCCAGAATGATTGATGTGATTAATAGAATTTTCATAATTTTGACCTGTTCTATGATTGTTAAGCGACCAATGGCGTCTTTTTTATCAGATCCTTGTATTTCAGGCGTTTGCCTTTCAGGTTTGCGCTGACGATTGCCATCTGGCGGATCGTGTCAAAGTCGCGGATATTGTGACGGCCTGCGAATTCGGTCATATAGCGGTCAAGATGCTTCGGCGACATCTTGTGATAGACGCCGGTATGGCCCCTCTGGAGGGCGGCCCAGAATGATTCCAGCCCGTTGGTATGGGCCTGCCCCCTTACATATTCGCCGACCGAGTGAACGACGCTCTCATGGCGGTAGAACAGCCCGTTCAGGCCGCTGTAGCCGGTCGCCTCGTCCGTATAGACCTGCGCGCCGGTCTCCACGTTCTCGTGGATAAAGCCCTGCAGGGTGTCGGCGGTCGTGTCGGCAACCACATGCGCCCGGACCTCTTTTGTGGTCCGGTCCTTGATGCCAGCGACAATGGCCTTGCCCGAGCTCCCGCGCCCCGTCAGTTGCTTTCGCCTGGACTTGTGCATGTTCTTGCGCCTACCGCCTACGAACGTTTCATCGCCCTCGACGGGGCCTTTGAGTTTGCCCGGGCTTCCGGGGTTGGGGATGCCGAACGCCTTGCGCAGCCGGTGAGAAAGATGCCATGCCGTCTTCTGGGCCACTTCGAGCTCCCGATGGAGTTTCATGCTTGAAATGCCCTTGAGACTGCTCGTCAGCAGATAGATGGCGATGGGCAACGCCGGTTTATCTGACTCATTGACTAGGCTTGGCTGCATTTTGATTTTCCGTTATTGGCGGTCAACTCCTTATAAGGCAATCGCTTGCCGAGCATGGCGGAGGGGGAGGGATTCGAACCCCCGGAACCTTTCGGCTCAACGGTTTTCAAGACCGCCGCTTTCGACCACTCAGCCACCCCTCCGGAGGGATATTTATGCCTGTCGGCTCTTGTTTTTCACGATAGGGGAGAAGCGTCAAGGCTTATGTATCCGGCCTCCCACAAAAAGGCGCTCTGTCAAAGTGAGGTTTGCACCGCAATGGGAGAATCCGATATGGTATGCAGATGACACAAGAGAGTCTCTATCTGAAATATACAATGCTTCATCATCAATTTTTTAAAAACCATTTGTCCGGGGAGTCTTTGTCACGGATAAGCTTCAGCGTTGCCATGGGCATTTTATTAATGGCCTGTGCCGGATGCTCCTTTTTTGATTTTGGCCAAAAAACAAGAGGCGTCTATAAGGTCGGTAATCCCTATCAGATACAGGGCGTCTGGTATCACCCCAAGGTGAATGAAAGTTATAATAAAGTCGGCATCGCCTCCTGGTATGGCGAGCCGTTTCATGGTCGTAAGACGGCTAATGGCGAGATTTATGACGCCGATGAACTCACGGCCGCCCACAAAACCCTGCCCATGCCGGTCATTGTGCGGGTGATCAACCTAGAGAACGACCGCTCGGTCGTGTTGCGGGTCAATGACCGGGGGCCATTTGTAGCAGGGCGCATTATTGACGTATCCCGCAAGGCGGCAGAAGTTTTAGGGTTTAAAAGTGCAGGAACGGCACGTGTCCGTGTCGAATATTTGGGGCGGGCCTATTTAGGCCCGGGGCAAGAAACCGCTATTGCCCAAAAACCTTCATTGTGGCGGGATTTTGCTCCGAAAGGGGATGTTACGGTGGGCAAAGCCTATGCTGCGCCTGTAGCACCGGTGCGCTCGAAAACTCTTTCCGGGGAGGACTATTATGTGCAGGTGGCGCTCTTGCAGGATTATGGAAACGTACTGGCGCTGCAAAGCAATTTAAGCAAAATAGGACCGGTTGAAGTATTGCGCGTGCCAAGAGACGGCACGTCCTCATTCCGTATTCGCATTGGGCCCTTGGTAGGGAAAGACAGCGCGCAGGCGGCTCTTGCAAGCGCTAAAGGCCACGGGCATCATGACGCCTATATTGTGCAGGAATAAGTGTTGAATGCGTGGCCGGTTTATTACTCTGGAAGGGGGCGAAGGCGCAGGCAAGACAACTCAGGCTCTGGAACTTCAAAAGCGGCTGGCGAGGAGAAATATCAAAATTTTGCAAACCCGCGAGCCGGGAGGGTGTCCGGGTGGTGAGGCCATCCGGACTTTCTTGCAGGGGGAAGCGGCCCGGGGGCATGTTTTTTCACCCATGGCAGAGGCTTTGCTGATGAGTGCCGCCCGTGCAGAGCATCTTGATCAGCTTATAAGGCCGTTTATTGAAGAAGGGGGATGGGTAATCTGTGACCGTTTTATGGATTCCACTCTGGCCTATCAGGGATATGCACGGGGGGGAGATGAGGCCGCCATCAAGGCTCTGAATGCTCAGGTTGCCGGCGATCTGGTTCCCGATCTGACGCTTTTTCTGGATGTTTCCGTTGAACAATCCATGGCGCGGGTGGACGACCGTAAGACAGATAAAAATCCTTTTGTCGTCTATGACAGCAAAGAAGCCGCTTTCCATGAGAGCCT
>JBAJNM010000050.1 GCA_036881865.1 Parvularculales bacterium
AGGGGGGAGTGCAAGAGTGATAATAATAACAGACACCCCGGCATCGCCGACAGCGCTCCAGCGTGAAACGACAGCCAGGCCCTCGCTTTGGTTCTCATATCATATTCCTTGGGTTATATCCCTCAATAGTAAGTACCATATATGCCAATATGGCGTCCAATAGGAAGGTTTCCGGTGGGTGCGGTGGAAGGGTCAAATCATACTGTGATCGGATTGACGATTTGATGACCTCCTGATTTTTTATGTCCCCGTGCTTTGATTATACCTCGGTGAGGTGAGTAAAAGTAAAACTTATAGAGCGGCCTCTTCGATAAATGATTCCAACAGGCTCTCGAACTGCTGCCATTTCGGATTATACGTGCGGCGGTCAAAAAAGAATCCAGCCTCGTTATCGTGTCCTCTGTCGTTCCGTACGCACAGATCAGAACTGTCGGACGGCAAAGCACAACCGTTAACTGTTCGCGACCCGAAAACAGGATGAGTTGGCGCTATGTGCATAGAACGATGAGAATAATTTCTCATATTGGCGCTTGGCACCTGACCATTTATCTCTATTCGACGGTCCCGTTTAATGAGTTCATCTTTTTGCCGTTGATATATAACCAGACGGCTGGCATCTGAAACGACACATCTCTCGAATATTCGACTGGCATGAGAAGAATTTATGACGTTATCATCGTCGGATAACACCATCAGCACAGGAATCCTGAGACCGTCCTGACAGATTTTCCGGCTGGCCGCCTCCGCGAGCAGAACGCTTTGGGCAATACCGTTCATTGGCATGGAATCATATTTTGCAAAGCTGGTTCTTGGGTCACTATCCGCCCAGTCAACCCAATTACGGAGCCAGACCGTTGGTGTCGTGAAAACGGAAAAACCGACTTTCAAAGCCGGTGCAATGGCGACAACACCACTGATATCCGGATGGGCTGCGGCTAAGTGTAAAACCACCGCGCCACCAATCGAAAAACCGGTCAGATAGACGTGATCGACGTGTTGTTTCAAATCAAGAAGGGTAAATTCGACCGTTTGCACCCAATCCTCATAGTTAACCTCCATAAGGTCGGCCGGTCGGGTCCCATGCCCGGGGAGCAGGACATTGCGGACGACGAAGCAATGCTCCGCATAAAATTCGGCCAGACTATCCATGTGCGTAGGTGTGTCACCCAATCCGTGAACCAGAACCACACCCTTTTTGGAACCTTTCAGATCGCACTCCGCATTTGGACCGCGTTCGTAAGGAAGAGAAAGACGTATCTCCAGATCACGCGTTTCTGATGAAAGAGGATTGATATAGGCCCGAACCCTGTCGCCCGCCCAATTGAGATACGTAGCAAAGTCATCTCCTGCATCACCCTGCCAGACAACCGGAGAGGGGGAGGGGATATACTGCTCGGTACTCGCCGTTTCAGACGCAGAACAGGCGGAAAGCGCGCCGCTCACAATAATAGAAAAGAACAGTGTAAATCGCATCGTCTTCCTCATCGGCGAAATGCAGGCAATAATGTCACCGGCAATTCCGTTCACTTTGCTTGTCATATCGTCTGTCCTGAGCCGGTTTTCACAATGTATGTTCTTAACATTAAACGTTATAAAAACCGAAATCCGTCGCTCCCCAAACCTTTTCCATGTTGTTTTTCACGCGGCCAAAAATCCGCATGCCGGATTTTTGTGTATAAAAAGGAAATCCGCATGCCGGATTTTTGTGTATAAAAAGGAAATCCGCATGCCGGATTTTTGTGTACAAAAAGGAAATCCGCATGCCGGATTTTTGTGTACAAAAAGGAAATCCGCATGCCGGTCCAAGCGGACAAATCATCTGTAAGAGGATTTGCAGACTAAAAGCCGTGCTCCGGCTTTTAGCCCGCGCTGGACGCCACAGGGCCAATAACATCCGGTGGATGCTTTGACCCGGCAGGCTTTTTGCAAATAAAATAATTCCGTAGGTGCCGCCTTTCTACTTGATATTTGTAAATTGAGAAATGTGGCTGATGGTAAGCTACCCCCATCAATGCTGCAGACAAAACCATGTAAAACGGTGAGTACTCCTTTAACCATTCCACTCCGGAAGGGGTTCCTTCATGCTGCACCTATATCCTCTCCATAGAACGGATTGATGCACCCATCATCCGGACTTTCAATCAGGTCCTCATCGGCCAAAGTGATAGATGGCATCAACATTGCAAACACAAAGATAAAAAGGTTTCTCATGGACATGGGTGTTCTCGATGTTATTGGGTTAAAAAACGAATGTACCATCTCTCTTAGATTGAAAAATAAGGTAATTATATATTTTAGTGGATGGAATTTACGAATATCCGCAGTATTCTGCCGGTTTTCGACCGTAGAAAATTTTGAAATAATCACTTCGTTTTAATGGCGGAACACTACGCTAAAATGACAGTTCTTGGTCACTAAAGCATATAATTACCTAAAATAACTTTCAAACTGGACCGATTGATGGGGGTAACTCAGGGGAGGGTCAAAATCATCCGGTGAATGATTTGACGAACCCCCGACACGCGGATTATGATTCCGCTGCTCTAACCGTCTGTTTATTAGCGCCTCCTGAGGCGTTTTTAAGGGTGAAAATGGTAGCGGTATAGGGGTCAAATCATATGGTAGCGGAGGAGGGACTCGAACCCCCGACACGCGGATTATGATTCCGCTGCTCTAACCGGCTGAGCTACTCCGCCTTCCAAAGTGCAAAGAAAGGAGGGAGATTACCACACCACCCCCTTAACGAAAACAGGCAAGATAACCCTCCGGCTTTCTGATAGAGGGCGCTGGCTGAAGGCATTAGCTACGGATTTTACGATCAATCGTCCAGCGTGGCGAAGGGGGGACGGAAGGCCCGTATCCTACACGCCCCAGCATCTGTATGGTCTCGCCGCTTTGGGCATAATCCTGATGGATTTTTTCATAATGGGGTTTCATTTCAGGATATTCCTGAAGGGCCTGACTGACAGGATGCAACGATAATCCGTTTTGGGTGGTGGTCAGGTTGAGCCGCGCCCAACGCCGTCCGGCATCAATCTGGTCTTGCCGCGTATTCCCCCGCGTTTTGAGCATGACATAGCCGGGCGTGGCAGAGAGCATCGCCTGATATAAATCCCATCCCTGCGCGAACGCCGTAGATGTCGGGTCCATCATTTTCTCACGGGTTATAAGGCCCGCCAGATTAAGGCTCTCCATCAGGGCACCGCCGATATCAATGCCGTCAGGATTGGCGTTAATCTCCGCCTTGCCTATTCGCATCAGATCAATGCTTTCCTGCAGGGTGCGGGGAGTGAGATATTCAACTTCCCACGCTTTAACCGTCAGATCACGCAAGGGGGCGACGCGGTCCGCATCGGCGATAACATCACCAAAAGAACCGAGCGTCTCAACGTCACGCGGCGTCAGGGGACGGTCGGAAAAAGGTTCCTTGCAGGAACGCCGCTCCAATATGGCGTGAAACAGAGGGTCAGGTTCGGTGCTGCCCTCAACGAAAAGAATATCTGCGACAGGCCCGTCTTCTCCGTGCGGAAAATACGTAACACGACACTCATAACCCTCTTCTGCGGCGGCGATGGTCATAAGTTCCAGAAAACACCCCATGCCGATGGTCAGTTGCCGGTCAAAAGGGTCCGTGTGAGGCAGATCTTTTGTCTTGTCGCGGTAGAGGTGCACACGCTCCGGCGTGGCGAGGTCAACCTCCCAGGGCTGCCGGTTATGCGGGTTAGGGGCCAGACTCGCGTGTGACAACGCCCGTTTTCGCGGGTTTGTATAACCTCCCGCCAGAGTCCACGGCTCTATGGCCTGTGCGGGGGTGCGGGTCAGGGCAAAACCGCCCCCCAGCGCGGCGGCTGAAACAATAATGCCCCCGCCGGTAATTTTGATGAAGTTACGTCTATCCATAATCAGGGGACTCCGGATAATTTTTGGGAACTATCTATGATTCGATCAACCGGACGAGTATATCATTCCCGGTGAACAGCAAACCGGCAGGTCAGAAGATATTATTTCTGCCTGACTGTAATGGCCTGATTTATAAATTCTGTTGACCCGATCTGGTCAATAAGAAACCGGGCCAGTCCTTCTCTGGTAATTGTTTTAACCATGGACGTATTGCTAGCGGTGATGCTGTTCTCTGACGTTTTGTTCGTTAATACAGCGGCGCGAACGGCTGTCCAGTCCAGCCCGCTTTCTTTAAAAATATATTCTTCTTTTGCATGTTCCGAAATAATTGTTTTTAACATGGTCTTAAAAAATAATTTTGAATACCATGCTATTTGCTTCCAACTCTCACCCACGCCTGCTGCAGATATAAAAATAACCCGCTTTACATTGTGTTGTTTCATGGCTCTCACAATATTTTCAGCGCCTTTAGTGAGGGTAAGCTGGTCTTTAAGGTTTGCGGGCCCTAAACAGACTATGGCACAATCCTGAGACGATAGTGCCTTTGCAACGTCCTCCTCGCTAAGGGCATCTCCCTGAATTTTTATTACTGATTGATCAAAATCAATTTTGTTGACCGATCTTCCGAATGCGGTGACTTTATATTCTTTCTGCACGGCATGGCGAACGGCAAGATATCCTGTCTTACCGGTAGCACCAAAGATAATAATCTCCTTCATCTTGTCACCACGTAAACTTACTCTCGCGGTTTGGATCGGCGCCCACACAGGTCAGCCTTACCGAAGCGGGTGCATTGGCACCCATGGCGACAGTTCCGCGGGTACTACTCCTACAGCCCTCCGGGCACAAACATACTTGGGTTTCCGGGGAGTTCAAGGGGGGTGGCGTCACGCCGCCGGAGATACCACCACCCAATGGTCCTCCTATCCCGCCGCCACAGGCGGTCAGCGCGACCAACGCTACGCATATTGGTAATTGTTTCCGGAACATGTTCACCCTGCCTTCCAACGCATGATTGTAGCAGGATATCGGCATTGCCGTACTTCCTGCCTGCGGCCACCCCCGCCGACCTCGCACGATTGCAGGGAACCTGTTATTGCTCGGGAAAGCCTCTCCGGAAGAGCTGCAAAGCTCCGCTTTGCATGGGTTCTATGAGTCGCTATTCGGTTTCCTCATTCGCAGCGCTGGGCACTTCCGTGGCCACCATCCTCGGTATAGCAATAGTCGGGTCCGCGTCCGAACAGGAAGTCACCGGCCTGAGCGGGGGTGATAATGCTCGGATCCATTTCCTCAAACAACCCACGGAATTGGCTCTCTGTATCGACCGTGCACCGGCCCAGCAGATCGCAATCGCTCTCCCCCAGCCAGTCACCGGCCTGCGCGGGAGTGATAATGTCCAGTCCATCAAGCAGCCCGTTAGATGCCTGTGGGCCATTTGGGCAAAACCATTGATTGGTAACGAAGAAACTGTCCGGTGAACAATCACTGGCATGGGCGGGGCTTCCAAAAGTAAAAGCCGCTAAAAAGGCCACCGATAGCATTGTTAAATTCTTCATGTTCTTTCTCCTCTTGTTAGTGTCGGTTTCTTGGCTCTCTGATCCGGAAATACGGTATCCGTAGATTCCAAAGTATCAGATTCCCCCATGAAAGCTCATCAACTCTCGGTCACAAATAGGCTATCCGGATCACCCCGGGTGCACCTCCTACAGGGGTGTTTCCCATCCCTGTCACGGGCCTCCGTGTCGGCCTCGCCTTCAAGAGCCGCTTCTACATCCGCCGTCGTGGCCGTTTTCCAAAAACCCTCGTCAAATAGTACGCCCTTCTGCGCCTGTATTACGTAAGCGTTCGGCCCTTGAGCCGCCGGCCTTTCCGGAGTGGTGGGGATGGCGTGTCCATACCGGCAGAGCAGGTGCAATAAAAGTAACCACCATCTCCTCGGGGTCGTTAATCAGACGGGTGACTTTTCACTCACCAAACCAGCTATTGACAGTAGCACCCCATTCCTCAAACCCATCACCGGCATGGGCAGGAGCGATAATGTCCAGTCCATCAAGTAATCCTCTGGATTCCTGCGGCCCATTTGGGCAAAACCATTGATTGGTAACAAAGAAACTGTCCGGTGCACAATCACTGGCATGGGCGGGCACGGCTAGTCCTGAAAACATCGTCAGGGCTGCCACAAGGGCTGTTGCTGTCACCGCAGATGCTCGGCCGGAGGCCGCCGGTGAAAGCAATGTTATTAGAGTCTTCATTTTGTATCTCCTCGTTAGAGTGCGCCGGATCGCTCGGCGATTTGCCTCTTACAACAGCGAAATATAACACCGAAGGGACAAAAAATGAGTAACAACAGGTAAAATTATAGTGTTCGCCATGATTTTATAATGTCCGCGTTGATTGTTGCCTCTTCCGGTATTATTGCCCACCCCGGTATATTGCCTCTCGCCTTGCCACGCCCCTGCCGTCCTGCCACATCCATCCCCCTCCACCATGATCCCCGCTTCACCACAATTATCCCCTCTCTCTCCGGTGCGCCCCTGCAGCCTCGCCACGGCCACCGCTCTGCCTTGATCGTTCTCTCTCCCCCGCCACGCCCGCCATGTGCCAACCCCAGGCACTATCGTGGCGGACATTCCGGCGCTATCCGCGGCCGGCAGTGCAATCCGTCCAACCTACCGTTCCCGCTTCCTAATAGTGCCAACCCTTCGGTTCGCAATTGTGTCAACATTTACCCGTATTTTTCCCGTATTTTACGGGCGGCCTCTCATTGCGCCTTGACGATCCAGCCACCCCCGAGCACCCGGCTACCGTTTTGTGTGGGGTCATAGAAAACGCAAGCCTGCCCCGGAGCAACACTATATTCTTCCTCATGGAGAACAATGCGTCCCTGATTGTGGGGAAGAGAAAAAAGAGTAGCCGCCGCCGGAGGACGGGTAGAACGCACCTTAACCCGTACCGTCATGCCGGAAGAGGGGAGTTCCGAAAAAGCACAATCTCCCAGCCAGTTCACCTCTGAAAGTGTAATCTGCCGTTTTAGCAGGGCGTCCTTTGGCCCTGCCACAACGCGGGAGGTTTCGGCATCAATGCGCACCACATAAAGCGGCTCGCCTGTCGTCACCCCGAGACCCCGGCGCTGACCCACCGTAAAATGAATAATGCCGTCGTGACGTCCAAGATGACGTCCGTCCACATGAACAATATCGCCCGGCTGTTGTGCCGCAGGGCGCAGACGCTTGATAATGTCTGCATAGTGACCGCCGGGAACAAAGCATATATCCTGACTGTCTGCCTTATCTGCAACCGATAATCCCAGATCCCGCGCTTTTTGCCGTGTTTCCTGTTTGGAAAATCCGCCCAAAGGAAAACGCAGACAATCAAGCTGCTCCGGCGTTATGGTAAACAGAAAATAACTCTGGTCTTTACTGTCATCGGCCGCACAATGTAACTCAGGCCCATGAGCGCCCTCAAGGCGGCGGATATAATGACCGGTCGCAAGAGATTGCGCTCCAAGGTTACGGGCCGTTTCCAGAAGGTCACGAAACTTAACCTTTTCGTTGCAGCGAATACAGGGCACCGGTGTTTGGCCGGTAAGATAGCTGTCAGCGAAATCATCCATGACGGCTTTGCGAAACCGGTTTTGATAGTCCAGCACATAGTGAGGAATATCCAGCATGGCAGCAACCCGTCGGGCATCGTGAATATCGGCCCCTGCACAACACGCCCCTTTGCGAGCGACGGCTGCACCATGATCGTATAATTGCAAGGTGAGCCCCACCACATCATAGCCCTGCTCAACCAATAGGGCTGCCGCCAGAGAAGAGTCCACGCCGCCGGACATGGCAATGGCCATGCGCGGTTTTACCGGCGCGTGGCTTTCAACATGCTGGGTAATATTGGGGCGCACTGTGTTCCTCTTTAGGGTTATGGTGACCTGCTCAGAAATAATTACTCAGGAAAATTTTGGCAGGAATAATCTGTGTTAGATACAATTGCGTGCTCGGATGCCATAAATATGGCAATGACTAATCCCGAAAGTTAACGTATTGAAAGGGCTGGTCTAAGCCTAAGTCTTTTATGGTTTCCATGGCTGCTTGGAGGTCGTCACGCTTTTTTCCGGTTACTCTTACCTCATCTCCCATGATGGCTGGCTGGACTTTAAGTTTGGTGGATTTGATTTCTTTGACTAGGCGGCGGGCTAATTCTTTATCTATCCCCTCCCGAAGCTTAATTGTCTGACGCATTGACTGTCCGGCCGCTTTTTCGGGTTTTTGATAATCAAGAACACCGGCTTCCATGCCGCGTCGCGATACGTGGCCGTTCAGCAATTCGTGCATCTGTCGCAATTTCATATCATCATCGGCTTCCAGCGTGATAACGCTATCTTTGCGCTCTACGGTGCATTTAGCATTTTTGAAATCGTAACGATGCTCCATTTCACGGCGCATGTTGGCGATAGCATTGTCTACCTCCGCTATATCAACTTTGGAAACAATATCAAAAGACGGCATGATGCACGTTCTCCTTCATTGACGTTTCATCGAATCTTAACATAGGGGTAAATCCCATGCAAAGGTGCCGGGCTTCCGCTTACTGCTGTTTGCTACGTATTGGGTTTACAGGATTACACTAGAGTACATGAAGTGTTACGCTATCACTGTGCTGATCCCATTTCAGTTGCCGCCCCAGTTTGTGGGCGAGAGCAACCGAGAGAACGGCCTGTATGTTGCGGGTGTCTATCTGGGGTGTTTCGGAACTCATTGGCGTTATGATGTTGTCCGGCAGACGGGCATCCGGGCCGCGGGCGTCAAGGCGTATATCCGGCCGGCTTTCATCGCCTGTAAGGGTGATGGTAATCTCACCCCCCCGAGGAATGGTTACCCCTACGAGGGGAATTATATTCAGCAAAAGTTTGGCGTAATTTTTGTCAATGGAAGACCCGTCTATGGTTTTGTCTGTAGAATTGTGGGCGATTGCTTGCCAGTCCAGCGTTATGCGTCCGGGTTTGATGAGTGGCTCAACGAGGGTGCGTATCCGGTCAAGCCTGATAGATTGTCCGGCAGAACTGCCCGCCCCAAACGCAAGACGGGCAAATTGCAGAATAGTAAGCGCTCTGTCCGTGCTTTTCCGAATGAGCGCCATGGCCATGTCACGGGTTTCCTCGTCTTCTTTCTCCTCCAGCATTTCCAGCCCGTTGGCGATAGCCCCAAGGGGGCTGATGATGTCATGACACAACCGGCTGCATAACAAAGCGGCTAAATCCACGTCAGGACCAGAGGGGCTTTCAGGGGGATCGGAGCGGTTAGGGGAAACTGTACCTTTAGTCATAAACCACCTCCTTAGGCGTTAAAAAAATTCTTACACGGTGCTAGTCTGCAAAGTGTCAACCTGTGGTGGGTCATAGCATCCTCTGCATAGTAGACTAAATTTTCTAAGGGTGGGCCGTATTAGTTGATAATGAGTTAAACGCGGGGGCAGGGAGTTTGTGGCTGAATTGGAACTTTTTCACGGTGGTGCGTTGGAGCAGGCCATGGTGCGCTATGGGCCTCAGGCAGAGGGCTGGATTGATCTGTCAACAGGGCTTAATCCATGGCCTTGGCCCGTAGAGAGGGCAGGGACATTATCGGATATGGGGCTTACATCTTTGCCGGAGACCGCCGCCCGGTGCCGTCTTGAGGTCGCCGCAGCCGCCTGTTATGGCATTTCCCCTAAAGCTTGTGTGGTAGCGGCCCCCGGTGCACAGGCGCTCATTCAGTGCCTGCCTTATTTGGACTTGCCCGGTGAAAATCTGGCAGAGGTGGCTGTGGTGGCCCCCACTTATGAAGAACATGCGGCCTGCTGGCGGCGGGCGGGTCATAAGGTGTGTGAGGTGAACTCTCCGGAGGAGGCTGACTCTTATGATGTGATTATTGTGGTCAATCCCAATAATCCTGACGGGCGGCTTTTTGAACCGCAGTATTTATTATCTCTTGCGGATAGACAGGCCGACCGTGGCGGTATGTTGGTGGTGGATGAAGCCTTTGCGGACGGTGATACGGCTTTGAGTTGTGCCTCCGGTGCCGGTCAGCCGGGCTTGTGTGTTTTGCGTTCTTTTGGAAAGTTTTTTGGGCTTGGGGGATTGCGGCTGGGTTTTGCACTGACGCATAAAGGGCTTGCAGAGTCCCTTCGGGGCATTCTTGGTCCATGGGCCGTAAGCGGGCCTGCCGTGGCTATAGGGTGCCGGGCGCTTGCCGATAAGCGCTGGATTGAGGAAACCAACCGGCGGCTTTGCCGGGAATCTGACAAACTGGCCGCTGCCCTCCGCAGGATGGGGTTTCACTGTGTTGGGGCAACGCGGTTTTTTCAACTCATTAATGTTGATAACGGAGGCCAAAACGGTGGGCAAACTGCGAAGGACCTCCATGAGCATTTGGCTCACCGGGGAATTTTAACACGTCGCTTTGAGCATTGGCCGCACTGGTTGCGTATTGGCTTACTTCCCCATGCGCCCGGTCTGGAGCGCCTTGTCAAAGCTCTGGAAGCATGGCATCAATGACACCTAGCCCATTGTGGCAGAAAATACGGCAGATAAATGAGGAGGAGAGCATTGTGATTGATTTGTTTGGGAAGTTGGGAGTTTTGGCCTGCGGTGCGGTAGCGGCCCTTATTATTATGGATTTCGGGCAAACCCCCGCCTTAGCCCACCATGCAATGGGGTATGAAACTCCTGCAACGTTGGGTGATGGCCTCTTGTCAGGATTGGCTCATCCGGTTATTGGGTTAAATCATTTGGTGTTTATTGTAGCGGCGGGTTTGCTGGCCCTGCTCACATCCTACCGGTTTCTTCGGAAGTTGGGAGTTTTGGCCTGTGGTGCGGTAGCAGCCTTTATTGTTATGGATTTCGGGCAAACCCCCGCTTTAGCCCATCATGCAATGGGGTATGAAACTCCTGCAACGTTGGGTGACGGCCTCTTGTCAGGATTGGCTCATCCGGTTATTGGGTTAGATCATTTGGTGTTTATTGTAGCGGCAGGTTTGCTGGCCTTGCTCACGCCTTACCGGTTTCTTTTGCCTTCGGTTTTTATTCTGGCCGGCATGGCTGGTGTAGCCGCCCACGCTTCGGTGGAGGTTGAGGGACTGCTCTCCACCGCTGAAATTGGCGTTAGCGTATCTCTTGTTGCGGTAGGCATTTTACTGCTATGGGGCAAGGATCTGTCCCTTGGTGTGCTGGCCTCTCTTTTTGTGCTGGCCGGTCTTTGTCACGGATATGCTTTTGGCACTGCTGTTATAGGCGCGGAGCCGGCACCTATGGCGGCCTATCTGGCCGGACTGGTGCTCGTTCAATTAGCCATGGCTTTGGGTATTCAGGAGGTGGTCCGGTTTGGGGGTGCCCTTCCGGCAGGCGGGTCGCGTTGGTTTAGGGGCGGAGGCGGTGTTGCCATGGGAGCGGGGGTTGTATTTTTATCCCAATCTCTCCCCCTATAAATATATCCGGAGTTGATAAAGAGTATCGCGTAGCACTCTGAAGTTTATCTAAATTTTGACTCACAGGCGCTCGTCCTGACTCTCCCCAGGGTGTCCGTGTCTCAGCTTCCGGGTATATAATAATCTCAATTAGAACGAAATGTTCATAACGACGCCGGCTGAAGTGGATTTCAGCACTCTGGTCTCATTCATAGTGCCGCCGTTGTCATCTCCAATGAATTGAACATCAACACCAACGGAAACTCCGCGTCCAGGGCCATATCCGCCGCCAATTTGCAGGAATGAGTTTTCCTCATTCCCCAGAGCGTCACCGTCAGTCTTCATGCCCCCTTCTTCTGTTGCTTGTAAGTAGGCCGCCCCGACACGCCATGGACCGTGAGTCCATGAAACACCGGCGGTCCATGCGGTGGTCTCACGCTCGCTGGTTTGCTGCGTGTTATCCAGATTCTCACCGTAGTAATAGGCGCCGCCAAAGACGAATGTTCTCCACCTGAGTGAACCACCGATGCTCCAGTTAATGGGGTCTTCCGCTCCGGTAACATTGGTGGAGCCGGCTTCCCAACCGGCACTGAGGCCAAGTCTTAAACTCTGGTATCCCCAAAACTTGATGTCCCGCGTATAGTTGGCACCGAAGTCAACGATATTCTCTACTCCTTTCATATCTGTTCCGTCTGTCGTTAGACCAAAGCCGTTACCCAGTCCGTTTTTGTCGCGGTTGTTTGGTGTATAGGAAGTCCCCAGCTGAAACCCTCCCATGAGGGGTGTAAAGTAGGTAATCTTGACGGCATCGTCTGACATCTGCGCGTATGTGTTAGTGCGTACGCTGGTCCGGCCTATATTGTAAAAGTTAGGTGAGTCCACACCATTGCCCGGTACAAACCACGGCGATGAATAGTGCATCTGATAGGCCGCTCCATCCTTAGCGCCCAGAACGATGCGTCCGAACTCACCGCTCATATAGAAGTAATGCTCGTCAATAATCTCACCGGCCGTCTCTTCACCGAAGGCTTCAAGGCGAACCCGTCCACCGATGTACATGCCGTTTTCAAGGCGCCCGTCTGCGTCAATGACAATATGTCCGCTGCCCAGTTTGACCTGGGTCTGGGAGTATTCATCTGTTGATGTTGCCGTTCCTTCTTTCTGGGTGAAATAGACGGTGGCGTTATCGGTAGCGGGGGTCATCAAGTCTGGGGTCGGGCCTGGGTGCAAGGTATCCATGGTCGGAGGATTAGCGGCTGAGTCTCCCGCCGTAAAACATACCGCCATCTCATCGCGTATTGTCAGAGTGCCTGTATCGCAGGTGGCGGCAAAAATGAAGGTCCCCGGGGCCGCTTTGTCCTGATTAAGCGGGTGCAGTCGGTTAAGAGTGTTCAGACTGGCCATTTCTGTATTGGTTCGCAGGTCGTAGGATGCCCTTATCTCTCTGTCGTCTGCATCCGTAATATAGAAGCCACTGTTCATGTATCCACTAATCCTGATGGACAGTTCTGATGCCACTGCCGGAGCCACGGCCAAACCTGCGGTTGCCAGTGCCGTACTGCCTAAAAGCATCTTTTTCATTTTTGGCCTCTTTTTTGACTTGTTAGTCTCTTTTGGCCTTTGTAATTTCCCGATCAGGCGAGGGAAACATACGAAATGTTATAAAAAAGGGCAAATTCCGAAGCATTGCATAGTGCTCCACAGGAATCTGCCCTTTTTAGTCTCTTTCCGGTCCTCTTATCAGAGAGTTCTCCCCTGAAAAAGATCTTTATGACTCGCTCGTTTCAGAATGTCGCTTTGGAGCGTCTTTTTAGAACGAAATGTCCAGGATAACACCGACTGAAGTGGACTCCAGAACCCTGTTCTTCTCGTCAGCGTTGCCACCACTGTCGTCTTCAATGAGTTGAACATCAAGACCGAGGTCAACACCGCGTCCAAGGGTATAACCGCCACCAAACTGCAGGAAGGAGTTTTCCTCGGTTCCCATAGGAGTGATTCCATTGGACTTCTTGCCGCCTTCTTCTTCTGCCACAAGATAGGCCACGCCGAGTCTATACGGACCGCTATTCCAGGCCACACCGGCGGTCCATGCGCTTGTCTCACGACCGTTGGTGTTCGGCGTGTTGTCCAGATTCTCGCCGTAGTAATAGGCACCGCCAAGGGTGAATGTTCTCCACTCAAGAGCACCGCCGACAGTCCAGTTAAGCGGGTCGTCCGATCCGAGCATGTTTGAGGAGCCGCTCTCATAGCCGGCGCTCAGGGCAACATCAAAAGGATAATACCCTTGAGCTTCAAAGCGCCGTACATAGTTGACACCGACATCAATGATGTTCTCTAAGCCCTTGCTACCTGTTGCTTCCGTTGTTTCCAGATTAAAGCCGTTACCCAGCCCGTCTTCGTCACGGTTGTTGGGCGTGTAGGACGCCCCCAACTGGAACCCGCCGAACCGGGGTGTAAAGTAGGTGAGTTTGATGGCATCGTCTGACATCTTCGCGTACGTGTTGGTGCGCACGCTGGTCCGGCTTATGTTGTAAAAGTTTGGTGAGTCGACACCATTGCCCGGGACAAACCAGGGGGATGAATAGTGCATCTGATAGGCAGCCCCGTTCTTGGCACCAAAAACGATGCGCCCGAACCCGCCGTTCACATACACGTAATGTTCGTCAATGATCTCGCTGGCCTCGTCTTCACCGAAGGCTTCAATGCGAACCCGTCCGCCGACCTGCATGCCGTTTTCAAGGCGGGCATCGGCGTCAACGACAATACGTCCGCTGCCCAGTTTGACCTGACTCTGGGAATATTCGTCTCTTGACGGAAGTGCCGTCTGGGTGAAATATAAGGGGTCATCATTGTCAGCGGCGACCGGATTTCCATCGGTGTCTAAAACCCTAGTTGGATCGACTAAGGTCATATCCGTGTCATTCTTACAGCGTTTGAATTCGTCCGCCATCAAGGGATTGGTCTGCCCCGTGTAACCCGTTTCGCAGGCGGCAAATATGAAGGTCTCCGGGGCCACTTTGTCCTTATTAAGCGGGTGCTGTCGGTTAAGAGTGTCCAGACTGGCCATTCCTGTATTGGCCTGCAGTTCAAATGCATCTATCTCCCTGTCGTCTGCATCCGTAATATAGAAGCCACTGTTCATATATCCACTAATCCTGATGGACAGTTCTGATGCCACTGCCGGAGCCGCGACCAAACCTGCGGTTGCCAGTGCCGTACTGCCTAAAAGCATCTTTTTCATTTTGGTTATTCCTTCTTTTTTGACTTGTTAGTCTTCTTAGTTTTTGTGACTTCTTGGGCTAATTGATGTTTGAGGTTCGGTTCCTTTTATCACCCCTGCCTGATAAGCGCTACCCAAAAAAACCACCTCACCCCGGTAATATCGGCATATTTAGCATAATATCGGCCCGTTAACCCGTAAGATAGAATGTTTCACCCGATCCGGCAGGTTTCCGGCCGGAGATTCTAATAGCGATTCTCCGCCGGACTATACAAAATCCCCTAAAATACGGCAAGTTCAGGAGGTCTCCCTTGAAAAAGATCTTTGCGACTCTGTCGTTTCCGGAGTGCCGTTTTAGAAGGAGATATTCATAACGACACCCGCCGAAGAGGACTTCAGATTTCTGGTCTCGTTCGTGTTGTCACCATTGTCATCTTCAATGAGTTGATACTCGACACCGATGTCAACCCCGCGTCCAAGGGCATAACCGCCTCCAAACTGCAGGAAGGAGTTTTGCTCGTCCCCC
>JBAJNM010000051.1 GCA_036881865.1 Parvularculales bacterium
CGATAATGACATTGAACGTGTGTTCGATGGTCATATCCATTATTTCATGCAGGTAGTCTTTCCCCCGGATGAGTCCGGGCCTGAATATCGTGGTCATCAGAGCCCTTGCCATCTTTTCAAAGTCATCCATCGCGATTAACCAGTTCCTTGTAAGGGAGGCGACGGCCAACAGAGTTGGTGCAAATAGCGCCGATCCTGTATATGAGGTCATTTTCAACCGCTCCCTTATTCAGACGATGCGCCTCTTCGCTCACGTAGAGTGGCAGGTGCTTTTTGCTGACGTGATGATAAACGCCCATGAGAGAGCGCTTGAAAACCGCATGAGTGCTTTCAATGCTATTTGTGTTAATGTCCCCGACCGCATATTCATGCTTGCCATGCTTGACGACAAAATGCTTATAGGGTCCGTCAAGACCACGGTAACCTAGCCAATCGTCCGTATAGATTAGTGAGCCTAACTCAACATTATCAAAGATAATTCTGTGAAGTGTTTCCTTATCCCTATTTTCAATAACAAAGGCTCTATACCTGCCTCCTTTCCCGCGTTCGCGCATATCCAGAACGATTGCCTTGCCAACTGCACCACGCCCGGCCTTTAACCGCTTATTGAAGTGCTTGTTTCTCTCCTTGCCACCGGGAAACATTTCATCAATTTCGATAATTCCTGATAATTTATAATTATCAGTTTTCTCTTTCAGGTTAACTGTTTTGCTTTTCCTTTTAGATTTACCGGTTTTCTTTTTCCCTTCCGGTTGACCGCCGCTGTTATCATCTTCCGGGTCATCAAGTATAATTTTCTTTGCCAACTCTGGTTCATGCTCAACGGTAGCATTTCTAATGCGCATGAGCATGAACCACGCTGACGCTTGGCTCATGCCGAGTTCTTTTGATATCTGAAGGCTTGCTACGCCCTTACGGGCTACATTGATCTTATAAAGAGCTTTAAGCCATTTCCTAAATGGAATACGGGAGGACTCCATCATGCTATCATTCCTGCAAGAAAACTGCTTCCGGCAATCGCGACAATGATAATAGAATAGCCGAGTCTTGTGCTTATAGGTATCCGTACTTCCGCATTCCGGGCAATATCGGCCGTTCGGCCACCGCCATGCTTCAAAAAAGGCAGCGGCCTTTTTCTCGGTGCCATATAACTTATCAAATTCTTCTTCACTAATTGTCGTCTTGCTCATGGCCTTATTCTCCTGGAATCGAATAAAGCCATTAAAACATAAATAAACATATTATGCAAGGAATATGTTTATTTATGTTAAACCACTCTAAACAGTTGTTTATTTATCGGGATAATTCCCATTTAAAAACCTCCAAATTATGCCTTATATCCTCATAAGATTTCCCTGCAAGGAGCCCTCCGGCTATAAAATCTTCCTGAGTTACATCAGCAAGGCAACAGTCCGGTTTTTCAAACCGCCTTAATTCTTCTTGAGAAGGAAATTCAAAATCTATTACAACAAGACCGGCAAGGTTATCCTGAAAAACATCTACTTCTGCAACCCTGCCATCTATAATGGTGTTATAACGCTGTTTTCTTACATACCTCGCATTATGTCGAGTGAGGCTTGTAAATTCAGCCTCCGTTATCCTGATCGAAGTTTCAATATGAGCCGATGCATCGGAGGTATCCGAGGGAACTTTTTTGGTAATCTGATAAACCTCACCAGCTTTACGCACTCTTAATTTCGGGTGCACACTGGCATCCTCAGGGAAATATACATCTATTATTTCTTCTGGTTCAATATCGGGGTCCAAGTCCGGTAAATGAGCCGCCAGGAAAGTTAACTCGTATTCCATTTCTTCATTGTTTTGCATCTTTACATCCATCTTTTTTAAAATTACAAATAATTCCCCTCTTTTTTATAAAAAGCCGGAAACGGAAAATCCGGATACCTAAATCAGGTCTTTAGTGAATCTAATGAGGCGCCGAAGTTCTTCAAAGGCAGGGTGATATCTATGGGATTACTGGTTCTGTCAAAAAAGCGAATCTTTAATTCTTTTCCCGTCCGCAAAGCGCTTTCCAGCGCATCGGGAACCCGTGCCTGAACCTGACATCCGTCGGGAGTGCACAAAAGATAGCTAAAGGTTACGGCAGGCACATCGTCTACCTGCAGGATTACACCGGATAAAAGCAATGTTCCCAATGGGGTTATAACGGTTATGGTTGTTTTATTATCCCCGCCGAGGAATCCGAAGCCTATCCGAAGAACCGACGCATCGGTATTGGTGTAAATATCCGCCACGATTTCACAAGCCGGCCTGTCCGATGTGCTATCCGGAAAACACTCTTTACTCCAGAGATTGGCTTCCGTCGCCGGAATGGAAATCAATGCTCCTTCGTTGCGTGCATTTACGTCATTTTGGGCATAAGCCGGCACACTCCCCACTTCATATAAAACAAGCAGAAGCATGGCGAGCAAAACACCGCCCGGATATGTCTTTTTTGTGCGGGGCATGAAGCTTTCCTGATATATTGAAAGACATCAGCACGATACTCCGATTCCGGATAAAATATAAGGGCTACTATTGAGCAGGAATGAAAAGCGGTTTAAGAATTATTCCATTTAAGAGAACTGATAGAGACTTTCAAATACTTTATCAGTTAGAGAAATCACTTGATTATCATGTCAAGAATTTCGGATCACCAGAAATGCTCAAGTATGAAGCGAGCCTCATACCTGAAAAATGTAATCCTAAAACCGAATTTCTGGAAGTAGATAACAAGATAATCGGTTATGGTTTTACCGGACACCAATCATGGGCTTTTGATAAAACCTTGTTAGATTCCAGCCTTTCTTTTCCTTGCGAGGAAAAGTATCTGAAATATGCTCAGGAATATCTGGAACATCAGATTGCTAATGCCAGAAAGATAAAAGGAGTTAAAACTTTTAGGGCCTGGTTATGGCAAGGAAATAAGTTCAAGACAGATTTTTATATAAAAAACGGATTTGAAATATCTCTGGTAGAATTCGTGTCTATTATTTCTTTAGCAGACTTTAGAGAGGAAGAGTTTTCTGATCATATCAATCGATTTAATAAAAATTCTTTTAAGATAAGAACTCTAAAGGAGCTTCAGAAAGATAATCCCCAATGGACGGAAAAATTATATGATCTTTGGCATAGAGTAGATTTAGATGTTCCCGCTGACTTCAAGGTGGATGACAATAGAGAGCACTGGAAAACCCATAATATAACTCCATGGTTTAAGCCGGAAGATTTCTATATTGTTATAGATGGAACGAAGTGGGTCGCTCTATCAACTTATAATAGAGGCGATACTATAAGTGATACAGTATCTACAGAACTTACAGGTGTCCTTCCCGAATATAGAAGAAAATCTATTTGCACGGCACTAAAGGTTTATGCTCTGGTTGATTTAAGGAAAAAAGGCTTCAAAAAGGTTTTCACCGAGAATGAGGAAAATAATCCCATGTATAAAATAAATCTGATGCTGGG
Organism: Parvularculales bacterium; assembly: GCA_036881865.1. Taxonomy (NCBI): domain Bacteria; kingdom Pseudomonadati; phylum Pseudomonadota; class Alphaproteobacteria; order Parvularculales; species Parvularculales bacterium. Next base: position 3,469 of record JBAJNM010000051.1, read on the forward strand.
GTTTAAAAAAATAGGCGCTGAAGCAGGTTGTAAACTAGCTCTTTAAGAATTACCCGTTGAATATTATTTGTAGAGTAATTGTTACACACATAATGGCATTCTTTAGCGTTATACCGCCCTACAGGGCGCTTATGTTTTTTACGGTCGCGCTTTGTCTACTCTTACCGCCGGCGGCACCATCATACGCCGCCCCCGCCCATGGCATTGCCATGCACGGGATGCCGGATTATCCGCCGGACTTTAAGCATTTTTCTTATGTTAATCCCGATGCCCCCAAAGGCGGACGCATTACCTATGCCGCCGTCGGGTCATTTGACAGCCTAAACCCCCTGACCGTTAAAGGCATAGCCGCCCTGAATATACGCGCTCTGGTCTATGAAAGTCTGATGGCCCGCAGCTATGATGAACCTTTCTCCCTTTACGGGCTGATTGCCGAAAGCATTGAAACGCCGGAAGAGCGCAACTGGGTGCAATTCACCCTGCGCCCGGAAGCCCGATTTGCCGACGGTTCGCCTGTCACGGTCGATGACGTTGTTTTTTCTCTGAAAACACTGCGCGAGAAAGGACGACCTAACCACCGTTTTTATTACTCGAAAGTCGTCAGCATAGAACGCCCTGCCCCGCGAACGGTGAGGTTTGTCTTTGCCGACGGCAGCGACCGTGAACTCCCTCTTATTCTGGGTCTTATGCCCATTATCTCTAAGGCGTTTTTCTCGCAATATTCCATACAGGATGCGGATTTTACAAAACCACTGGGAAGCGGTCCCTATCAGATAAAAAGTGCCGAGCCCGGCAAGCGGGTTGTCTTTCAGCGTAACCCGAACTATTGGGGGCGTGATTTAGCCGTCAATAAGGGCCGCCATAATTTTGATGAAATTGTTTATGACTATTATCAGGATGACGGCATTGCCTTTGAAGCCTTCAAGGCGGGACTTTATGACGTGCGTTTTGAACCGGACCCTACCCGCTGGATAACGGGATATGATTTTCCTGACGCCCGGGAAGGTCATGTTGTCACACGTGCCATTACCCGCTCAACGCCCTCCGGTATGACGGGGTTTGTGTTTAACAGTTCCCGCACTATTTTCAGTGATGTCAGAGTGCGCAAAGCTCTCGGGCTATTGTTTGATTTCGAATGGATTAACAAGAACCTCTACCACGGCGTTTATACCCGCACCCGGAGTTATTTTGATAATTCCGGCCTGTCATCTCACGGGCGGGCGGCCAGTACCCGGGAACGGGCTTTGCTGACTCCCTTTCCTCAGGCGGTTACGCCGGAGATTATGGAGCATGGCTATCAGGCTCCCGTCAGCGACGGCACGGGGCGTGACAGAACCCTCCGCCGCGAAGCCATAAAAATTCTTGAGGACGCAGGCTGGCATACGCGTGACGGGCAACTTAAAAGAATAGAAGACGGTACGCCGTTTAGTTTTGAGATCCTGATCACGGATTCCGACAAAGAAAGACTCGCCTTGATTTTTGCCGATAGTCTGAAACGGGTGGGCATTAAAGCGGCGTTGCGGGTGGTTGACGACAGTCAATATCAAAAGCGCCTACAGACGCGCGATTTTGACATGATTATCAATTTCTGGCCGAGTTCTCTTTCTCCGGGAAATGAGCAGCTTGTTTATTGGGCATCACAATCGGCAGACCAGCCGGGAACCCGCAATTATATGGGTGTTCGCAGCGCGGCCGTCGATGCCATGATTGAGGCTCTTCTGCTCGCCCGCAACAGAACGGATTTCACCGCTGCGGTACGTTCTTTAGACCGGGTTTTATTGTCCGGCTATTATGTTATTCCCCTGTTTTTTACACCGGATGACTGGGTAGCTTTTAGAAACACCATCGGCGTTCCGGATACGGAAACGCTTTACGGTTACCGGATTGATACGTGGTGGCGCAACCCTAATCCCTAAAGGGAATCTCTATAGCAGGTACGAAAGAAACAGAAGCACCTACGGTGATTATCCATCCGTATTTTTAGCGGAGCGAAGGGCCAGACGTATTTTCGGGACCGCATAGTCACCCGACTCGTGGTGATCACTGATACTGGTAAACTCACCATGATCGTTATAAATGAACACGCCGGCAGTGTGATCCATCGTGTAACCGTTTTCCAGTGATATACGTTCATATTTTACCTGAAAGCCTTTGGCCGCTTCGGCAATCTGATCCGGCAAACCCGTGTAACCAACAATGGCCGGATGAAAACTACTCACGTAGTCCGCTAACTCTTCAGTAGAGTCGCGCTCCGGATCAACGGTAATAAAGGCTACATTAATCCGTCCGGCTTCCTCCCCGAGTTCATCCAGCCAACCCGATATCCTGGATAAGGTCGTCGGGCAAATATCAGGACAATACGTAAAACCGAAGAAGATTAGTGCCGGATGGCCGAGCCAATCTTCCGGCTCCGTTTTTTGTCCGGCATGCGAAACCAGTTCGAAGTCCATTTTATTGAGCGGCAAAGGAAGTGCGTACCGCTGTACCTGTTTTGAAGATCCACCCGGTCCATCAACCTGCCACCACCCGACAAAAAGCATCAGCACCAGAAAGCCAATAAAACCGGCTAATCCCGTCAAGATTTTTTTTGGGCGCGAAAACGTCATTGATCAGGACCGGCTGCACCCACACCTTGAACCCGTACAATAACGTCAATCGGCCCGGCCTCCTCAAAAAGCAACGTCATCGGGAAGTGATCACCTTTTTTCAAAGGTTGTTGCAGCATCATCAGCATAATGTGATGCCCGCCCGGTGCTAATATAACCGCCCCTTCAGCGGGAATTTCAACACGACCTGCGGGTCCCATGCCGGCAACACCGTCCTTTATTTCCGTTTTGTGGAGTTCGGCCAGACCGGCAACCGGTGTTCTGATGTCCGTCAAAACATCTGAGGTCCGTCCGGTGTTTTTGATCGTCAGAAAAGCGGCAGATGGGCGGGATATTCCAATAGAGGCCCGCGCCCATGGTTGCTCGATAACCATATCGCCGACGCGTGTGGAACCGGCAAAAGACGGCAATGAAACGGCAACAGTCAGAATTGCAAAGAGTGAAAATAATAATTTAAGCATAATCTCATAACTTTTCTTTTAGATCGCCGGCAATTAACTCCGGAGGCGTACCGTAGTCATAAGTGCGCACGAAAGCGCCATCAGGAGAGATCAGATAGACAGATGATGTATGCCCCATGGTATAGCCGTCCGGAGCCGTGTCCTGCTCCTGTTTCTCGAAATATACCCTGAAAGCCTGTGCCGCACCGGCAACCTGTTTACCGGTTCCGGTCAGTCCCGTGATCGCCGGATGGAAAGCCGAGACATACTCACCCAGAGGTTTAACCCTGTCGCGCTCCGGATCAATGGAAATGAACAAAGGCTTTACCGCTTCCGCCTTTGAACCGAGCAGATCCATGACCCGGGCGAGTTCCGCCAATGTCGTCGGACAGATGTCGGGGCAGTGAGTGAACCCGAAAAAGACCAGCAGCCATTTTCCCCGGTAAGTTTGTCCGGTTACGGGTTTTCCCAAATGGTCGGTTAAGGAAAAGGATGGGAAAAAATCCGCTGCCGACGTGCCCTGTGGCCCATCCGTCCTATCCGGATCATTATGATCCCGGACGTTGAAAATAATAAAAGCGGCTAATGCAACAACAACGGTTGCCCAAAGAACGAGACGAAGTTTTTTCATGCCTCCCCTACCCTCACCTTAAGCATTCGGGCTTTCACTATTGTGTATAATTTCCCTAAAGGACCTGAGCAGACTTAAGAGCCGTTATGCGCTCACGCGATACGCCCCATTCCTGCAAAATATTTTCCATGTTTTCATCAGGATAAGATTGCACCGCAGAGGGCGTTCCTTCAAATCTTGGCGCCACATTAGGCTGCACGACACCATCAATCTCTATGAAAGTCTGGCGGGCCGCATTATGCGGATGATGGCCGGCTTCCCACAAAGAAAGAACCGGCGCGAAACATACATCCGTTCCCTCCATCAGCTCGCACCATTCGTCACGGGTTTTAGTGCGAAAGACCCGGGCAATTTTTTCTTTTAAGTCCGGCCAGCGCCCGCGTTCCATCTGCGGGTCAAAATCTTTATCTTCAAGCCCTGCTTTTTCACGCAATAAAGCATAAAATTGCGGCTCAATAGAGCCGACGGAGATCCACTTGCCGTCGGACGTCTCATAGGTATCATAAAAATGGGCTCCGCCATCAAGAAGGTTTTCACCATGATTAGGTGACCATGCACCACTCGCCGCAAATCCATAAAACATGGACATCAAAGAGGCGGCTCCATCCGTCATGGCGCAGTCAATCACCTGCCCCTTGCCAGATCGCCCGGCCTCAAACAAGGCCGCACACAGACCCATGGCCAGATAAAGAGCGCCTCCGCCGAAGTCCCCCACCAGATTAAGGGGCGGCACCGGTTTGTTTCCGGGAGCGCCGATCGCATGAAGCGCTCCAATGAGAGAAATGTAGTTAATGTCATGTCCGGCCGCATTAGATAAGGGTCCCGTCTGCCCCCAACCGGTCATGCGGCCATAGACGAGACGCGGATTACGTTCGAGGCACACATCCGGTCCCAGTCCCAAACGCTCCATGACGCCGGGCCGGAACCCTTCAATAAGAGCGTCAGCGCTTTCTAAAAGATGCAGACAGGTTTCAATGCCTTCCCACTTTTTCAAATCAAGAGCAATAACCCGCCGCCCGCGCGCAAGAATATCGTTTTTGCCGGCCCTGGGGGCACCCTTGCGGTTAATGCGGACAACCTCCGCCCCCATGTCGGACAACAGCATGGCGCAAAACGGTCCGGGACCGATTCCCGCAAACTCAATAATTTTAACTCCTGAAAGCGGACCCTGCCCCATGATGATTCTCCTCAAATTGTCTCCGTTTTCTCATTATAAACCGCTCCTCCCCTCCGGCCAAGGGAGGGGCTTGTCTTTTTGATGACTCCCGGTCTCAAGCCCGACTATACTGGCCTAGACTCACAGGAATAAGACCCCGCAGAAAAGATCAGGCAACTTCATGGATATTGACGTCTTATCTGACACTATTTGCCCGTGGTGCTATATCGGCAAAAAACGCCTGCAACGGGCTGCCGCCGAACGGGAGTCTCTCGACCTTCAGATTTTCTGGCGGCCCTTTCAACTGGACCCGACGTTGCCGCCCGAGGGGATAGACAGAAAAACCTATATGAAACGCAAATTCGGCGACCGGGATATGCGGGGAGCATACGAAGCACTTCGTGAGGCAGGCGATCAGGAAGGCATTGATTTTGCGTTTGAGGATATCAAACGCACTCCCAACACTTTTGACTCTCACCGTCTTATTCGCTGGGCAGGCTCCGCCGGTTGTCAGGACAAGGTGGTTGATCTTTTATTCGAAGCTTATTTTGAACAGGGACGCGATATCGGCACGGCTGACGTACTGGTTGAAATTGCCGGTGACACGGACATGGATGCATCTCTGGTTAAAGATTTGCTGGACACCGACGCCGACCGGGATCTTATTGCCAGAGAAATGACGCTGGCTCATCAAATGGGCGTTCAGGGTGTTCCGTATTTTATTGCAGACCACAAATCGGCGATTGTGGGTGCTCAGGAGTCAGACGTGCTGGTCAAACTTATGGATCATGCGGCGCAAGACTCCTCTCCTTCATGATATGCATCTTTGACGCGGTGTGAATCCCATCTGATAACAGGAGACTAAAAATGCTACTTGATACCCCTATTTGTGATTTTGGCCGGAAGGCTCCAGCTTTTACCCTTGCCGATCCTGACGGGAAAAACTACTCATTCGATGATGTCATGGGCAAAAAGGGTTTACTGGTTGCTTTTATCTGCAACCATTGTCCCTACGTACAGGCGATCATCGACCGTCTGGTTACCGATGCCAAAGCCCTGCAAGAGGATGGCATCGGTGTGGCGGCCATCATGCCCAATGATTACAGTTATGTGCCGGATGACAGCCCGGCCAATATGAAAAAGTTTGCGGCGCAACACGGGATGACTTTCCCGTATCTTGTCGATGAAACGCAAGAGGTCGCTAAATCTTACGACGCGGTTTGCACGCCGGACTTCTTTGGCTTCAACGCCGACGGTGAACTTCAGTACAGAGGCCGTTTAGACGATATCAAAATGGATCGCAATGCGGAAAACCGTACCCCCGAATTACTCAATGCCATGCGTCAGGTTGCAGAAACAGGTGGAGGTCCCGAAAAACAAACCCCATCCATGGGCTGTTCCATTAAATGGAGTTAAATCCGCCAGATTCAATCATCAGGCAGCTACAAAGTTATTCCATCTATCAGCCAGGTGGCGCCGCTCATCCATTGTCGAGTTCCAGCAGGCCACTGCGCCCATGCGCTCTTCAAATGAGCCACCATCACGGACCTCGCCGACGCTTGCCAGTTTTTGACCATCCGGTGCTTTAATATCCTGCGTGGCGGGCTTGCCAAGCATCCAGTAATCCCACTCATAATCTTCCATATATTGCTTTGCCGTTGATGGAACGGCCGAGTAGAACCCCTGACGGTTTAAATACCCTCCGGCAAATCCCGACAGATACCAGTTAATAAATTCATAACACAGATCGACCTGATATTCCGTTATGGCTGCCGACAAAGCAAAGCCGGACCCCCACCCCCGGTAACCTTCTTTCAGAGGTTGATAGGTACAGGGAATGCCCTGCGTCCGGACAGCGGTAACGGCCGGCGACCACATTGACTGAATAACAACCTCACCGGATGCCATGAGGTCTACACTTTCATTAAAATCCTTCCAAAACGTACGGAACTGTCCGGCCATCTTGGCTTCTCTAAAAATATCGATGGTCAGATCGATTTCAGTCTTGGTCATATTACCCTTATCAGGATATACATATTCTCCTATCGCTTCGACCACCATAGCCGCATCTATAATGCCAATGGAGGGGATATTTTGAATTGATGCTTTTCCCCTGAATTCCGGATTTAAAAGCTCGGCCCAGCTATCAATGGGGCGGTTGATGAGATCAGGTCTGATCCCTAACGTATCCGCATTGAAAACGGTGGGAACGAGGGTTGTCCACCTTGTCGGTTCCGGTGAGAATTCGCGGGAGTGATCATGGTTTAGATAAAACACCTTCTTCGGTGCCGTACCCTGATCGCCAATTATTTTGTCGCCGATTTTACCAAGGGTATGAATTGTACTGATATTGTCGAACTCCTTAATACGCTTTGAGTCCATGCCAAGAATCTTACCGGTTAATACAAACCTCGGAAGGCTTGCATATTCCGTATCAACAATGTCAAAAGTACCCGGACGTGTAAGAATACGCAGGGTCACTTCATCGGTTGTCAAAGGCAGATATTCTATCCGGATGCCGGTGTCTTCCAGAAGTTTCCGTCTAATGTCGTCTGCCATGGTCGTGGCAGTGCCGAGATAGCGAATGATTTTTTCTTTTGCCGAATGGACGGCCGGTGCGGCCAGCCCAATTCCGGCAGCCGCGACGCCGGCCCCTGCCGCCTTCAACAGCTGTCTTCTACTCATTTTTGCGGTCATGTGACGCTCTTTTCTCACCCTTCCCGGCTGAGTTGCCTGCTTACAATGATTGCGCCTTCAACTCTAATCGGAAGCAACGGCCTCAATCTCAACCATAAGAGACGGGATCACGAGCCGGGTGACGCCCAGCACCGTCATGGGAGGCGTGGCATCGTGGGCTCCAAAGCGGGCACCAAGCAAGTCGAAATTTTTCATGGTTTCATCTACGTCCGTTGAGTAGATTCTGAGTTGGGTGATATTGGCGAGGTTCATTTTAGCCTCACCCAGAACCGCCTCAAGATTATCAAGGGTAAGAGCCATCTGGCTCCGCATATCCCCGGAATGTTGCGGATTACCGTCAGCATCCATAGATGCCTGACCGGCACATACCAGTTGCCGTTTGGCTCCCTCAATAATCTCCGCCTGATTATAGCCAAATTTCAGCGACCATGGCCATGGATTGACTGCCGTTTTTTTCATTTTGTGTTTCCTTTGCGAGTGTTCCTATGATTTGATGCAGTGTGAAAGCAACCCTTACGGAGTTTAAACACTTCCGTCAACCGTACCATCATTTGTTTGCAACTTCATAGAATTCAACGAAACACCGCGTATTATCAGATAAAGGGCTCGCGCAATGCACAGTTTCGGGTTTGATGACCTGATATTGGCCCGCTTCAATAATGCGCTTCTCACCGGCTTCCTTATCTTCGTAAAACATGCTTCCTTCTTCCACACGCAACACTCCCCAAACACCCTGTTTGATCAAGTGATCACGCCTGAAACCGGCCGGGAAAGTCTCTGACCGATATTCATCCGTGCGCCTGATCAACTCAGCACCTTCAGGCAGGGATTGCTCATCTAAAGTCAAAAAACTAGGCTCTCACCGCCTGTGTTTGCGATTTTTGAGCTTTTGAACTTTTCCAAAAAGCCTGAAACACAAACAGGGCAAAAGCACCCACGCCTATACTAAATACGATATCTCCGGGCACCCGTGCCCAAACGAGGGCCTGCATGACCGGAGATTGAATCATCTCCGCCGACCGCGCATCCGCATAGCTATATTCAACACTAACAATCGTTTGCAAGATACCCTGAGGCAAAAGCGATAAAAAGGTCATCATGGCCATTCCGATATTCAATGACCAAAAGCTTACTTTAATAAGTTTCTCGTTCCAGTAGTTAAAATCCGTCAGGCCACGCATGCAATACAACATCAGGCCAAGCCCGAGCATGCCATAAACACCAAACAAAGCCGCGTGCCCATGGTTAGCAGTCAGGTTCAGTCCCTGCATGTAGTAGAGAGCGATGGGCGGATTAATCATAAAGCCGAACAGGCCCGCCCCGACCAGATTCCAGAATAATACCGCCCCGAAAAACATAAACGGCCAGTGATAATTTTTCTCCCACTCCGCCTGATGTTTTATTTTGTATTCGTTATACGCCTCAAATCCGATTACCATCAGCGGTACAACTTCCAAAGCGGAAAAACTTGCCCCAACGGCAATGACGGCAATAGGCGTTCCGCTGAAATAGAGATGATGGAATGTGCCCAGAACGCCGCCAAACAGGAAAACAATTGTCGCAAACAACACCATTACGGATGCCGTCTGTACACGCAGCAGGCCCATACGGATGAACAAAACGGAGATTATTGCAGTCGCAAAGACTTCAAACATCCCCTCTACCCATAAATGCACAACCCACCAACGCCAATAATTCATGATGGAGATATGGGTATGCTGTCCCCACATCAATCCGGCGAGATACAACAAACCAATCGCGAGCGTGGCCAGAACGACCAGAAAGAAGAGTGATTTACTCTCATTTGAAGACAGAACAGACCCGGCCTCCGGTTTCATCGTCAGGACAGGCATCAACGCCCTTAGAACCAGGCCCACCCATAAGATCAGTCCGATCGCGAGATAAATCTGCCAGAAGCGGCCCAGATCAATATATTCATACCCCTGATGTCCAAACCAGAAATTGGCCGTCAGGTTTTCAAAAAACCCGTGGACCGCAGCCCATTCTCCCAGGAATGAGCCGACGACAATCACGATCAGACTGATAAACAGGAAATTGACGCCGAACAGTTGAAACTTCGGATCTTTCCCCGAGAGCAACGGGGCAATGTACAGTCCGCTGGCAAGCCATGCCGTTGCAATCCAATATACTGCGAGCTGCGTATGCCATGTGCGCGTAACGGAATAAGGTAAATATTCGAAGAATGGCAGGCCATAAAACCCCTGCCCTTCGACGGCATAATGGGCCGTTATTACGCCAAGCAGAACCTGCGCACCGAATAAGGCCGTAACGAGCCAGAAATATTTCGCCGTAGCGCGCATGGATGGTGTGATGGTCGCTCCATCCATGAAATCCGATTTTGCAATGCCGCCGTCCGGCTTTATATTCTCCCGCCACAGGTCATATTGTTTGGCATAATACCAGACTATCGCCCCGATACCGGCCAGTAGCAGTACGACAGAAATAATGCTCCAGATGAGTAGCGACGTTGATGGTTTATTCCCTACCAATGGCTCATGGGGCCAGTTGCTTGTATAAGTGATATCATTGTCCGGACGGTTCGTTGAGGCGCTCCAGGACGCCCAGAAGAAAAACGCACTTAAATCATACGCCTCTTCTTCGGTGAGCACGGAATTGAGGGGCATTGCGTAATCACGACGTAAATCAAGATATTCTTGCCCCTGACCACGGAAGAGTTTCGAATAATGCTCAATGACTCTGGCAATCGCGGCGGCACGATTTTCACTAATTGTTATTGATCTGGTCTGTTCATCATAAGTGTTCGTTCGCATCTCCTTACGCAAATAAGCAAGATGTGCACCATGAGAAATGTCTGCGCCCAATTCCGGCAAAGGATTTTCGGCTGCAATGATCTGCCCCAGAGACTTAGCCTCACGTTGCAGCCAGTCGGCACTCCAGTCAGGCGCTACATAACTTCCATGCCCCCAGATCGAGCCCTGTTGCATGCCGCCCATTGACTGCCAGACATTCTGCCCGCGCTGAATGTTATCTCTGGAAAAAACTACCGTACCGGATTGCGTTTGAACGGTTTCAGGTATCGGTGGCGCAACATGGTAAATCTCGCGCCCGAGCAAGAGCAAAATACCAAACATGACAAAAACGCCTATGCCTAAAATGGCCCATAACCGTTTGATCGTGAACGTCGTCTGGTATGTCTCCGCCATGCCCTAGCCTTTCTTTGTCAGGCTAACAAATATTCAATTTTTGATTGCTTTGATTTTACCAGATAAACCTTAAAATTACCTGTAAAAAATCCCCGCCGGATGCTTATAGTTAGAGATGTTTTTAGAGTGATTTGAAGTGGCGTCTCACCAGCTTCCGGACCGGGTCAGTTCAGAAGTGTAGATTAATAGAGGACTATGGACAGCGCGTAACTTAGCCTCGCCCCCACGCGAGAAAGCCATGCCACCGTTCAAACCGGGAATGTAATGTTCAGGAATAAAACCGATACTCACCGATGCGCCTGAGAAACTCAGCGCCACAAGCAGGGATAGATTAGCTAAGGCTAGACTACAGCTTCACCGGATGCGCTTGTGACTTTTGAACTTTTCCAAAAGGACTGCAACATCAACAGTGCAACGGCAACCGCACCGACACTCAATACGATATCTCCGGATACTCCAGTCCGACCAAAAAGTTCTGCGATCGGGGAGTGAACAAACCCTGCCGGACACGCGCCCATGTAGGCATGCTCAACACCAATGAGCGTTTGCAAAACACCCTGAGATAAAAATGATGATAAGATCATATTGCCCTTCGCCTTTCTTTAGTCATGCTAACAATAATATCCAAGAATAAGTCTTATATCTTCTAAGACCCTGATTCAGCCGATTTTACTAATATGTCTTTAATTTATCTATAAAAAAATTTGGGGATTATACGCTTAAGTTGACAAGCGTTGAGGAATCGGCTAGGCTTTTCTTCAGTTGAAAGGAGAGCCGTCATGATTTATCAAGAATATGTCAACAGTCCGGGACGGGCGCATCGTATAGGA
>JBAJNM010000052.1 GCA_036881865.1 Parvularculales bacterium
GAAGAGGACTTCAGATTTCTGGTCTCGTTCGTGTTGTCACCATTGTCATCTTCAATGAGTTGATACTCGACACCGATGTCAACCCCGCGTCCAAGGGCATAACCGCCTCCAAACTGCAGGAAGGAGTTTTGCTCGTCCCCCAGGGGGGTGTAGGTGACACCGTCAAACTTCATGCCCCCTTCCGCTGTTGCTTCCAGATAGGCCACACCGGCACTCCACGGACCGCTATTCCAGGCAACACCGGCGCTCCATGCATTTACCTCACGATCACTGGTTTCCAGTGTGTTTTCTATGTTATCGCCGGAGTAATAAGAACCGCCAAAGGTGAGTGTTCTCCATTTAAACGAACCGCCGATAGCCCAGTTAGAAGGGTCGTCTTCCACACCGACAACATTCGTGGTGCCACTTTCCCAACCGGCGCTCAGGGCAATTTCAGTATCCCTGTAGTTGCGGATCACATAGTTGACAGAAAGGTCAATGATGTCCTCTACGTCTTTTGAACCCGGTCCTCCTTCTGCTTGCAGACCAAAGCCGTTGGGCAACCCGTTTTTGTCATCGTTGCTTGGCGTATAGGAAGCACCCAACTGGAACCCGCCCACGCGGGGTGTAAAGTAGGTCAGTTTGATGGCCTCACCGGACATTTGTGCGTATGTGTTGGTGCGCACGCTGGTCCGGGACATGTTGTAAAAATTAGGTGAATCCACACCATTGCCCGGGACAAACCACGGAGCCGAATAGTGCATCTGATAAGATGCGCCCTCTTTAGCGCCTATAAGGATGCGTCCGAATCCACCACTTAGATACATGTAATGATCTTCAATGAAGTCATTGGCGTCCTCTTCACCGAAGGCTTCAATGCGAACCCGTCCGCCGACCCGCAGGCCATTTTCAAGGACAGCATCGGCGTCAACGACAATACGGCCAAAGCCCAGTTTCGCCTGTGTCTGGGAATATTCGTCTACTCTCTCTGTTGCTTCTTCTGTCTGGATCCTATAAAGGGTGTTGGCAGCAGTCCCTGTAGGGAGACCACCCCAACTGACTGGCTCGGTATCTGTCGCATCCCTGTCATTGACACAGCGCCCGAAATTATCTGACATAGGATCGCCCACCGGCAAGAAAGTCTCCGTATTCATCGTATTCATTAGGTGGTCGCATGTTGCGGCCTGTATCAGGACAGCCGGGGTCTCCTGGCCCAGATTATGGGGGTGCGACGCATTAGCGGCATTCCAGTCAAAATTTGCGGGAGAAGACCGCAGGCCGTATTTGGCGGGTGCATCTATTACATTATCATCTGTATCTGCGACATAGAAGCCACCGTTCATATTACCGCTGACTTTAACGGACAATTCTGCCGCCACACCCGGTGCCGCGATTAAACCCGCAGTTGCCAGCGCCGTACTGCCCAAAAGCATCTTTCTCATAGTTTGCCCTTCCCTATTATGACTTAAGTCATGACTCGTCAGTTTTTATAACTTTTCAGGTTAGTTAAGGCGAACCATACATAATGCCGTAAAAAAGAGCAAGCGCCTGCGGAGCATCGGCACGATGCCAAAAAACCGCCCTTTTGTCAGCCTTTCGGCCCCGTCGTAGATGCTATTGAATCACCTGTGGCCCCGCTGAAAGCGCACCTGCGCCTAATTTAGTGAGCCGGTGAACCTGATTCGAGGAGCCAACTACTCCCTCTCTCCCGTGTATTTCCGTCGCTGTCGTAACATACATCGCCGACACATGTATCAAGCCAATCTCCGGCATAAGCGGGAGCGGGTGTAAAAACGGCAGGGGCGCTAAAAGCGAATGCCATGGCGATGGCAAATGACAGTGTTGTTAAAGATCTCATTATATTGTTTCCTTAGTTTTGGGTCAGGGTTTTGGTCAGGTCATACCGAAATGAACCGATAGTCTATTATGTTACCGCATAATTCCATAGCCCCCTACCAAATACGGGTCACGTTATCGTGTACAAAATCACGGGGATTGTATACTTAAGTGCCCGAAATAACGACCCTGTAGAACTTAAGCAGCGCCTTGCGGAGCACCGGCGGTGAGCCGGGTAACGCCTTTGTGAACCGGCTTGATGTGATATTATTTGTTCTGGATAGTATGACAGACTACGGGTTACCGGCAAAGAATCGGCACGAACAACAGGAGTAAGAACATGAAAACTTTAACAACACCTTTAACAACATTTTCACTGGCACTTGTGATGGCTTTCGCTTTTAGCGGGCCGGTCGCTTTTACATCCACTCCCGCCCAAGCCGGTGATTGGTGGAATATGACTGATACTTCACCCGGACCAACTGATGAGTGGGAAAGAAGAGAACTGCTTGGTGACATGGCATCCGGTTTGATTACTCCCGCTTATGCCGGTGATGAAATTGACTGTTTTTTCAACCAGGACCACAGTTCGTGTTTTGGTGAAGATGGCCAACGAAAAAGCTGGGAGTGGTTACTTCTCGAGTTGGAAACGGAATAATCAAACAACACCTTGTGGGGCACCGGCGGTAAGCCGGGTATAAAAAATCCCGCCTCAGTCTGCGCGTTTGCGGGAAACGTTTTTTGGGCTAATCTCTACCCAATGCTTTTATATGCTAAAACACTTACCGGCATCGGGGTTCAAGTCGCTTTTTTCGCCGCTCTGATGTTATTGCCCATTGGCACGACCGACTGGCCGGCGGCAATAATCTGGCTGACAGTTTATGCTCTGTTGTCTGTTGTGTTGGGCACTTATCTTGTGATTGCCCGTCCCGCTGCAGTAGAGGCACGTATGCGTGCGGGCCGGGGGGATCAAACGCCTGTCGACCGGCTGGCTTTCGCGATTATGCTTGTGTCTTTGATGTTGCCGTTCAGCGTGGCCGCGCTTGATGTCTCTTTCTGGAAACTTTTACCGATGCCGGGCGCTTTGATGCAGGTCATTGGCATGGCTCTCTTTATTGCCGGCTATCTGATTATTTTTCTGTCCGTGTTGCATAATGAATTCGCCGCGCTGACCGTGCATATCCAGAAAGAGGAAGGGCATGTGCTGGCTGACAGTGGCGTTTATGGCTATATGCGCCACCCGATGTATGCAGGTTTTCTGGTTTTTACGCTGGGCACGACATTATGGCTGGCGAGCTATGCCGCGACTGCATTGGCTGCGATAATGCTGATTGCCAGCACCATCTACCGCATTGGTATTGAAGAGGCGACGCTGAAGGAAAAACTGCCCGGCTATGATGACTATATGAAAAGGGTTAAGACGCGTTTTCTGCCTTTTATTTACTGAGAGTCAGAGGTGAACTCCTGTGCTCACCGAAGGGTTAAATCTGCCGGTGGCCGTTTGCGGGCCGGCCAGTTTGGCGTATACTCCCCTTATTAGCGAAGGGACTTATAGACATTCGTAAACAGATTGGCACACCATCAGCCTGTTGCCGTCTCGCGGGCGAGCACCTGACACCGCAGGAGTAGCCGGCGCATGCCCGGGTCCAACTCCGACCGCTTATGCAGGCAGCGCCGGTTATCCCATATAATCACGTCACCCGGTTCCCATTTTTGTTCGACAATATAATGTTCAGGCGCAGCGTGATGCCAGAGATCGTCAAGAAGTGCTTCGCTGTCTTCAAGGGAAAGTCCCGGAATATAAGACCACTCACGGCGGCCAAGATAGAGACAGTCTTCGCCCGTTTCCTCATGTGTGCGAACAATCGGGTGAATGGCCCCCGGTGCCTCCCGAGGATCATCAAAGGGCTCATAACCCGGCCGTAATCTGCCGTCGCTGGAATGAGCCGCATTGTGCTTTATGGTGAGGTCGGCGATGCGCTCTTTCAACTGATCGGGGAGGAGCTCATAGGCCGCTTTTTGGTCGCTGAAATATGTGTCGCCGCCTTCGGACGGAATTTCAACCCCCAAGAGTACGCTCGCAGGCGGAGGTGTCTCAATATAGGTCATGTCCGAATGCCAAACGAGTTCACCTGTGCCCAGCGCACCGATGGGCTTGCCATTGACAATGATGTTGGAGATGGACGTGACATATAAATTGTCCAGTTTTGCCTGTTGTTCTTTGCTTAATTTACCAAAAGGAATTTTCTCAAGCGGCCCGAAACGCTGGCTGAAAGCCTGCAGGCCATCCTTGTCAAGTTTTTGTCCGTGAAAGCGAAGAACGCCATAATCGAGCCAGGCCCGGTAAATCATCTCAAAATCTTCGTCGCTAATCGTTGCCAGATTAACATTTCTCAAATCAGCCCCGAAGCCGTTACAGATTGGCTGAATTTCAATCATTTTATTCTCCCTATCAGGACTTTGCTTCTTGAGACAGGCGCATGGCTTTCGCCGCCGGTTGTTCGATGACATTACCGTCTCTATCTATGGCCTCCGAACCCGTGTTTGCCTCAACAACCCAGCGGGGTGCAATGGTACGAGCATAGACGGCCAATTCCTTATCATTGATAAACAGATCAAAGTATTCTTTCATCGCCGCACCGAAAGTGGTCTCGCCATACATATAGGACTGGACCTGACCGGGCGCATAATCGCCGGGCTGTGCACTGATGGCCTCGCTATACCATGCCTTTGCATCTTCTACACCATGTTTGAAGTCGCGATAATCCGGCAGGGGCCGGTCGCGGTAGTCAAGCCAGTCGCCGATCATATCCAGTATATCTTCAATGGTAAAACCGGAAAGACCTACAGTGGTCCGCCCTCTCCGGCGTCTGCTCATTTCATACCAGGGCTGAAGCAACAGGCGTTCATTGGCCAACCGTTCACGCCATGTTTTTGCCGCCACGTCGGGTTGGACAAAATTGACCGGACAGAAGTCCGGGCTTTCCAGACCCATCGGCGGCAGGTCTTCGGGATAATCCTCCAATACAGGACCTGACCGGCGGTTGAGCAAATCCAGACCGGCCTCAATAACTCGCCGCTGGAAAGCGGCGTCATTGGGTTTGCCCAGAGGATAGCCAAGCGGAAA
Organism: Parvularculales bacterium; assembly: GCA_036881865.1. NCBI lineage: Bacteria > Pseudomonadati > Pseudomonadota > Alphaproteobacteria > Parvularculales > Parvularculales bacterium. The sequence goes on from JBAJNM010000052.1 coordinate 4,943, forward strand.
AGGCACGGCGAGAATGCGGGGAGGTTGCAAAGCCTCTGCATTTTCGCGCACCAGAGCAAGACCCGTTGTCATGATGCCTTCGCTCTCAAGATAGTAACCAATGGCGCAGGTGCTGCGGGTACAATTGGGACAGACAGGCGTGATGAAAACCGCATCAACACCATCATTTTTCAAATGTCCGGCCAAAGCACGCACGGACGTTTCATAAGCGTCCGGCATCAGGCCACCGCCCATAAAACTATAGTGAACCGTCGCCAAGCCGCCGATCTTACCGTCGTCAAGCAGTTCGCGAAACCGGTCAAGCGGAAACACAACATTGACGTCTTGCTGAAAGCCACTGCGATCATAGTTGACGGAGACATGCGACATGATGAGATCGTTTGTATCCTGATCACCCGGAATGGTCCGGTAGGACGCATCGGCCCCTTCGTATTTCGCATCACCGCGAAAATGCAGGCCGGCGGTCGTGATAAGCGCAAATTTCATCCCGCCCAGCGATCCGGCCGGTGCCACCCATTGCGGAGGGCCCAGCGGCGGCAGCTGCTTCATCAACAAATGATTGCGATCATGCTCGGACAGGTCGCCCAGTTTCACCATGTCCTACCCTCCCGGAGTTGCCTCGGGGGAAAGTGGCAATGATGGCTTTTCTTTGGGAAACTCTTTCGCCAGAGCCTTACCGCACAGAAAAAAGTGGTAAGCGGCCCAGAGGCTCAGGCACGTTGTCACCGCCAGAGCAATCCGCAGAGAATAATCACCATAGGAGGGTTCCAGATAATCGCTTATCGCCCCGATCATAAGGGGACCTGTGCTCATACCAACCAGATTGAGTGCCAGCATTTTCAGTGACGAAGCGGTTGCGCGCATGCGTAGAGGTGAGATTGTCTGAATCAAAGCCATGATCGGGCCCAGATAGAACATCGATACGAATATCGGCAAAACATAAAGGGCAATAGACAATTCAAGCGGGTCAAGAAGATAGGCAGCAACGGCAAGCGGAAGGACGATTACCTTTGATGCGGCAATCATCCATACGCCATACTGGAAGCCCTTTCGCGAGAGACGATCGACCAGTTTGCCACCGGTATAGGCACCCGCCGCGCCAACCACGCCGAAGATGCCAGCCAGAACCAGACCGGCCTCCGACTGTGTCAGATCATGAACCCGTATATAAAAAGTAGGCACCCAGGATGTCATTCCATAAGTTACGGTGCCGGCGATCGTCGAACCGATGAGTAACTGTCTATAAGACGGGATATTCCAGAGTGCCCTGATCGAATCCAACAGCGAGGGCTGCTCTTCTTTCTCGGGGTCGGCCATATTGTTAATCAGTTTGTCAAAATATCCCCGCTGAGGCTCTTTCAGTTTGAACCAGATGACGATAGCGAGGAATAAGCCCGGCAAGGCAACTGCGATCAGAGCGGCACGCCATCCATACTCCTCGGCGATCATGCCACCGACAACGAAGCCAAATATCATGCCGACATTGGCGCCGATTGACAAAATAGACATGGCTGAAGCGCGTTTTTTGGGCGGGTAGTAATCGCCCAAGATAGACTGACTGGCCGGGTTTACACCGGCCTCGCCAATGCCAACACCGATGCGCATGATGACGAGGACCAGAAAACTGGTCGCAAGACCGCAAAGGGCGGCGGTGATGGAAAAAATGACCAGCGAGGCAAAAACGATTTTCGATCTGTTTGCACGGTCGGCCATCCGGGCGATGGGCAGGCTGAGTGTGGCGTAAAATACGGCAAAAGAAAAACCGCCAAGGAAGCCCAATTGCGTATCCGTAAGCCCAAATTCTGCCTTAATCGGCTCGAACAGAACGGTCAGAATCATACGGTCAGCAATTGACAAGGCAAAGGCCAGAAACAACAGCAGAAGAGCCAGCCGATGCCCCGGTGCCGGCAAGATGCTATCGGAATCCGGCATACGTCCCGAAGAAATGTTTTGAGACATTTTGCTGCTCCCTGTTGCTCCTCTTATTTTATGCAATGCCGTTCCTCATCTGCTTCCAGAGATAATGTAAGGCGGTAGCCGCCGGGATGTAGTAAAGGAAAGGGAACTATATACAATGATCCGCAATAATTAGTGTGAGCCACCATGGATCTGTTTCCTGCCTTTGACATGAGGGGTTCCGGTCAGGTGAGGTCAGGCTTTTCAGGCAGAATGTTGGCGAGCATCTTGCGGCCGGTTTCCACACTGGCTTCAAAAACCTTATGCTGCATCATGGTTTCCGCATGTTTGACGATGCCGGGCCAGCGGCTCCTGTCGGGCAGGCCGGCGACCAGATCAAGGTTGCACAGCTGGGTCGCGACGGCAATATCCGCCAGAGAGAGGCGGCCGCCGACGAAGAAGTCCTGACCGTCAAGGGCACTCTCGAGATAGTCAAGCCGCGGCGGCAGTTTTTCATTGAAACCCTTACGCGCCGTCTCAAGGTCCGATTCCTTGCCCGCCATGAGCGGGAACAGGATCGGGCGGAAAATATTCATGCCGACGTTCATGGCGAGTTCGGTGTCGGCATATTCCTCCAGCCACGCGATGCGGCCCGTCTCAAAGGCGGTGCCACCGTAAAGACCCGATTCATGCTTGCGGTCGAGGAAGAGGCAAATCGCAGAAGAATCCGCAATGGTACCGGGAATGCCTTCTTCGCCGATGCTACGGTCCCGGAGGACGGGAATGCGCCTTGCCGGACTGATCTCAAGGAACCAGTCGGGCATGTCCATGATGTTGATGTTTTCAATTTCATAGTCCTGGCCCGTGCTTTTGAGCACGGCTTCGGCCTTGCGGACAAAGGGTGAGAGGGGGCTACCATAGAGGACATAGTTTGCCATCGGGTGATCTCCTTTTATCTGGTTTTGCTATCTAACTGTTTCTGCGCTTCAGTCCCATGCGTCCTGCGAGGGCCTTGTCCAGTCTGCGTGACGGCATAAGCCGGGGTATGGTCCAGAACGTGAACTTGTTCTTCATCACGGCGTAGCGGGTCTTTGGCGACGGGTTATTGAAGATCTGCAGAATCAGATCACCCACCACCGATGGCTCAAGCCCTTTCTTGCCTGTCTTTCCGGACGATTTGACGAACCGGTCCAGACTTTCGGCATACTCGGTCTGCCCGTACCGGCTGAAATCCAGTTCTTCCGTTTTGGCAAAGATCGGAGTTTTGACAGGCCCGGGCTCGACAACGACAACGTCGATACCGTGGGGTAAGAATTCCATCCGCATGGCGTCCGACATCGCCTCAACGGCAAACTTCGACATGGAATAGGGTGCCATGAAAGGCGTGGACAGTTTTCCGGACACCGAGCCGATATTGATGATCTTGCCCGGTGCGCCGGTGCGGTTGTCATCCGCACCGAGGAGGGGAAGGAACGCCTGTGTCACGCGGATGGGGCCATAGACATTGACGTCGAACTGTTTTCTGAGGTCATCAACCGGCACATAACGCAGCGGTGCTGCGACCGCGATGCCGGCGTTATTAACCAGCCCGTCGAGGGTTCTGCCGTCCAGCGCCTCGCTCACCTGAGCGGCGGCGGCTTTGACTCCGGCGTCATCGGTGACATCGAACAGGAGAGGTGTGAAGCCTGTGCCAAGAGCGTCTTTAGCTGCTTCTGCATCTTTTTCGTTCCGCACACTGCCAAAGACGTGCCAGCCGTCTTTGATCAGACGGTCCGAGGCCGCCCGTCCGATGCCGGTGGAAACGCCAGTTACAACCGCTGTTCTGGATTGACTCATGGTTTTGCTCCCTGTTGCGTTCTCTATTGCCGGGCCATGGCGGCCCGCACGCCCGCCTCGGCGGTTTCCTTCCTTTCCCTGCCGGTCGGGCGTTCCGGCAAGTCGAAGGTGACTTTATTGATGATACCCGGATAGGCGAAGGGTGGCCGGTAATCCCTGCACACCGGTGCTATGGCGCGGCCAATATCCATACCGGTACTTGAAAGCATGGCAAGAATCCGCGGTAGCATACCCTCCGCTTCAAGTTTTCCGTCAACCAGAAGACGAAGCGCTGCCCGACGCTCCGGCAGGCGTTCGACCTCGACCCTGACTTTTCTTTTCCCTGCCTCCAGTTGTGTGGCGGTGCTGATTTTTGTGTGGTCATGGAAACAATTGTAGTCGAAGTGGAGACGGCCATCCTTCAGAAAAAGGACAAAGCCGGAATTGATGGTGCCGCGATTGACCAGCACACCGTCGGCACCGGTCTCCGGGTGGCCGAGATCGAGTTCCATCGTCCACCCGCGGGCGGCGGGCGGACAAGCGTCAGCGACAATGTGAGAGACCGGCGGGTGGTAGACAAAGTGGTTGCGGGCGGCCGGCAGGCCGGGACGGCGCGAAGCCTGAAAGGCCTGGGCCAGGTTCCGGTCATCAAGCGGCAAGACGCCGTGGCGTTCCGCCTCCTCCCACCACAGGGCGATCATCTCTTTCAGTTTCTCCGGATGTTCTGCGGCCAGATTGTTGCATTCGGAGAAATCTTCATCGAGATGATAGAGTTCCCATGGATCATCATCCCACGAGGTGCCGGAGACATGGCGGGTGACGGCCTTCCAGCCATCTTTCCAGAGGCCGCGATGGCTCAGCATCTCGAAGTATTGCACGCTCCTTGAGGTTTTATCATTCCGGCCCGTTAGCGTCGCCGCCAGAGAGGCGCCATGGAGCGGCATCTGATCAACACCCTTGTAGGATTCGGGAGCCTTCGTTCCCGTCAGTTCAAGGATGGTCGGCATCACGTCAATAGCGTGGCAGAAGGTCCTGCTAATCCGTCCCGGACCGGTCAGCCCTTTCGGCCAGTGGACGATGAGCGGATCGCGCACACCGCCGCCATGGGTATTTTGCTTGTACCATTTGAGCGGCGTGTTACCGACCTGTGCCCAACCCCAGGGAATGTTGGAATGGCTTTCCGGTCCGCCGATGTCATCGAGGCGGGCAACGGCGGCATCAACATCCTCGAGCATACCGTTGAACCAGCGCATTTCATCAAAGACGCCGGTGGGTCCGCCCTCCTGACTGGCGCCGTTGTCGGAAAGCACCATGAAGACGGTGTTGTCCATCTCTCCGATTTCTTCAAGGAAAGACACCAAACGGCCGATCTGGGCGTCGGTATGATCCAGCTGCGCGGCAAAAGCTTCCTGCAGGCGGCAGGCGAATTTCCGTTCGTTCCCGCTCAACTCATCCCAGGCATTGACGCCGGGATTGCGGGGCGCGAGATTCGTGTCCTGAGGGATGATGCCAAGGCTCTTTTGCCTTTCAAACCATTCTTCCCGCACGACATCCCAGCCACGGTCAAATTTGCCACGGTATTTTTCAACATAGTCTCTGGGAGCCTGATGCGGCGAGTGGGTAGCACCGAAGGCGAGGTATAGGAAGAAGGGGCGTTCGGGTACCAGAGAAATCCGGTCGCGCAGGTAGCCGACGGAACGGTCAACAATATCTTCCGACACATGATAGCCGTCTTCGGGATAAGCAGGCGCTTCGATGTGGTGGTTGTCAACGGTCAACTCAGGATAAAACTGATCGGTCTCGCCCTGCATGAAACCATAAAAGCGGTCAAAGCCGCGCTGCAAAGGCCAGTTCCGGAACGGTCCGGCGGCGGAGCATTCCGCCATAGGTGTCAGATGCCATTTGCCGGCGGCACAGGTGCCGTAGCCGGCTTCGCGCAACACATCGGCGATAGTCGCGGCGGAGGGAGGCAGGTAGCCGCGCATGTTCGGATAGCCGGTATCCATGTTGGAAACACTTCTCATGCCGACGGCGTGGTGATTGCGTCCGGTCAGCAGGCAAGCACGTGTCGGCGAACAGAGGGCGGTGGTGTGGAAATTGACGTAGCGCACGCCGTTGCCCGCAAGACGGTCAATATTGGGCGTATCGATGTCCGAGCCGTAGCAGCCAAAGTGCGAGAATCCGGAGTCGTCAAGGACAATGAGAACGACATTGGGTTTGCCCGCCGAAATCTCCATTTGCGGCCACCAGGGCTCAGACTCATAAACGGTCTTTCCTATGCGTCCCTGAAAATCTTCTCCTGACGGGTGTTTCCGGTCCATTCATTCCTCCGGTTCGTTGGTGCGGTTTAGGGCCGCACGATTTCGTTGGTGCGGTTTAGGCCACACGATGCGCCATAAATTAATGTCTATCATTAAACATCAGGCCGTGGTAATAATCAACCCGGAGAAAAAACAGACAGATTTCAGCGGTGATTCCCTTGAACAATGTCAAAAGCAGACAGAAAGGAGCCCCGCGTCACTTGCGGAGTGAGGCGACCTCCCGGGCCATGATGCGGGCTGCGGAGAGGCTCTTTGCCAGAGACGGTCCGGAAAATGTAACGACGCGTGCGATTGTTGAAGCCTCAGGGCAAAAAAACGAGTCCGCCCTCCAGTACCATTTTGGAAGCCGTCAGGGTCTGATACGTGAGATTCACAACTATTGGGGTGAGAAGATTGCAAAAAAGCGAGCGGCAATCATCACGGAGATGAGCACCCCTGCACCCCTTCGGGATATTGTCGTGATGATGTTCACGCCGGGTTTTACTCTCGCGACCGAAGACCCGGATTACCGGTGTTATGTCAAAGCCTTCGGACAGGAAACCGTGCTGTCGGCACTTCCGGCCATTACCCGTGTACCGGCCCCCGAAGGAGCGAACCGGCTCGTCGAAGTATTGCGGAAGACCCTTCCTCACCTCAGCGACGACAATCTTAATCAGAGGATCGACTGGGCCATCCGGCTGGCGGCCATTTCAATGGCGCAACTGGCGAACCGGAAGAACGCCTTCAGGGGCGAAGAGGCAAGGCTCGCCTACCACCGGACTATTGATGCCATGGTTGGCATTCTGGGCGCGGACGTATCCGGAGAAACTCAGGAGCCGGAAAGACAGTAATTTTTACGACTATGCCGAAAAGGAGGCAAAAATGAAGAAAACCATTCTCATCACTCTGGCCGCGCTGCTTACCGGTGGCGCGCTTTTTGCGGGGTACATCACCCGGGACGGAGAAACCGTCACACCTACAGGTGCGGGGACGGTCGTGCTTGATGCCGGAACTTTCGAAGCGTTTCCCCTACCGGATTATGCGGCCAGGTTCGTGACGGACGACTACAAGAGCTACTTCGTCGAAGTGGACCCGGGGATCAAGGTGCATGTGCTTGAGGTGGGTCAGGGCTATCCGGTTCTCCTTCAGCATGGCAATCCGACCTCCGGTTTTCTTTACCGGAAGGTGGCCGCAGAACTGCCCCTTGACCGTGTCCGCCTGATTATGCCAACGCTGGTGGGACTCGGATTTTCCAGCAAGATCCCCGCAAGCGAACACAATCTCGACGACCATATGCGCCGGATCAATAGCGTGCTCACGCAGTTAGACCTGAAAGACGTCATCCTCGTCGGGCAGGACTGGGGCGGCCCCGCCGGTATGGGCGCGGTGGCCCTGTCACCCGGAATGCTCAAAGGGGCGGTCATCATGAACACCGGTCTCAACGCACCGAAAGAGGCAATGGACATTTCACGCATCCACGCCATCGTCAAAACGCCAGTTGTCGGAGAATTTATAATTGAAACCCTGAACTCGGCCTTTGACGGCATACCACGGGTGCAGGGAGACCCGGCATCCATACCCCCGGAAATTATCGAGCTCTACAAGCGGCCCGTTCTCGACAGCGGTAATAAAAAGGCACCGTTGGCGATGATGCGTATGGTCACCGACGGTCCGGATCATCCGAGTGCAGAGCGCATGCGGTTCATCGGGTCATACGTTCAGACACTGGATATTCCTGTGGAACTTATCTGGGGAATGAATGATCCCATTCTTGCCAAAGCCTTGCCCAATATGAAACAAAACTTCCCCGATGCGCATGTCACCGAAACCGAGGCGGGGCATTTTCTACAGGAGGAAGTACCGGCGGAGATTGCTGCTGCAATCCTGCGCGTACTGGATCAAATTGTGAATTAGGAAGAGACCGTTCATCCGGGTCTGTCACCCGGCAGGATCGGTGGGCGGGATGGCACGGGTGATGTGCGCCGGTTATGCTACGGGTTCCATAAACTCCAGCCTATTGCCAAACGGGTCATATACGTAGATCCGAATGTACCCATCGAGTGGCTCATCATCAACAATCCGGTATCCCTCTTCAGAGCAACGGCTTGCTAACTCACTGACATTATCAACCAGGAAAGCGATATGGGCCTTTCCGGCCGGTTGAAAATTCTTGTCTACACCCAGATGAATTCTGACGCGATCATCTTCGAACCATACTCCGCCACGTTTAGCCAGATCCGGCGGTTTTGGAACTTCCGGAACGCCGAGTAACTTGTGGTAAAATTTTCGCGCCTGATCTTCCTCCCCCGCGGGCATTGCCAATTGCACATGATCTATTCCCTGAATATTCATCATCAGACTCCTTCCCGATTATTGAAATAAGCTGCTTTATTTGCAAAAAGTCGGCAGGCGGCTTTTTGGCCTCCTGCGGCAGGTCCGGCGGGCGGGGTGGACACGGTGAAGATAGCACACAGTGTGCTATAAAAATGGGGAAAGTGGTTGACATATGGTGGACCCCTTTGTCAAATACGCCATAAGGGTTTGACAAAGGCCCAAAAATGACACGAAACACCGCCATGACCGCCTTAAAACCAAAAAAAGATGATGATTCAAAAACCGGAGTGTTTTCCAAAATCGGAAATGCTCTTGCCGTCGTGTTGCGCCTCGACAGGGTGAACTCAAACGCTCAGAAATATTTGTCAAAACATGGCGCAAGCGAGCCGGCTGAGGCCAGAGCACCGGCTGTTATTGACCAGGACGGCGTTGATCCCGGTACTAACGACCCTGAGATTGCCGAACAAATGGCGGCGATGGAGGTTGTTATGCGTGACAAGCGTAATCTACTCAAAAGGCTGGCTGATACATAAAAACCAGCCGAATAAATAATTATGACTGAACCGAAATGGATTCGGCTTGAGGGTGTTCTTCTGGCCCACCGCAAGCTGATTGCCGAACAGGATGGCACAGGTGGTGTCCGCGATGAAGGATTGCTCGACTCAGCTCTGACAAAGCCCGAAAATTTGTACCATTACAGCGAACCTAAGCCCACTATGGCTGAACTTGCGGCGGCCTATGCTTTTGGTATTGTCCGCAACCATCCCTTTGTTGATGGCAACAAACGAACCGCTGTTACGGTATATGGCGGCTTTCTGATACTCAATAGGGTGGAGTTGCAAGCACCGGAAGACGAAGAATATCAAACCTTCCTAAAACTGGCATCCGGTGAACTGACGGAGAAGGAATTAGCACTTTGGATTTCTTCTCACTGTCAGCAATAAGTGGCAATTGAGTCAGCAGTATGGGATTCGCGTCCAACCTACCGAAACCCGTCCGCTCCTGTCAATTCCTCAAGCCTAGCAAATGATTCACCGGATCATTTGCCTGAACGGCTTGAGACCGGCAGAATGCTGTCTCCTTTTATTTTATATGATTTTTTCGGAAGACAGAGCACCTGCGGTGAGGACGTACGGAGCGAACCATCAGGTTCATGCTGCAGGTCTTCTCACAAAGACCTGTCTACCTGGACCTTGCAAATCCCCTTACAAATGATTTGTCCGCTTGGACCGGCAGGTCTGGCGGGCGGGGTGGACTATGCAATACCGTCCTTGACGGTATTGAGCCGTTCGAACTCACAGACACAAAGCGGAAGTGACAATGAGGCTTTAGAGGCCGCCGGGACCACGGCACTCACCGCCACACAACCGGTCAGCCGCTTCGCTTTCTGTCCATGCAGTTATTATAGTTTGTGCCAATCCAACTAGATTCCGTGCTAACCCAACTTTCACCAAAACAGTCCAGACCATCGCCGGCATGAGCGGGTGCGCCAAAAGCGAAGGCCATAAAAAGGGCCACAGATAGTGTTGCTAAAATCTTCATGAGTTTGTTCCTCTTTTCTAAAGTTTCCTGATATATCAGGTGCTGGCATTTCCAGACGTACCGGCCACCGGCCGGATACCCCGTCAGACCGGAGAAAACGCGGGAGCACCTGTTTTCTCTTACCGGTCTGACCC
>JBAJNM010000053.1 GCA_036881865.1 Parvularculales bacterium
CAGGTCGCTCGCGCGTATACGGGAGAAATGGCGCTGGTTCGGGTTCATCAGAAACCGGCTGCCGTCTTCATTGACGGCAAGACTGAAATGATTGGCAACGGCTTCATGCAGATTATACTTCACGGCCCACCGAAAGGCACATGCCAGATCGACACGGTCATCGTAATGGTCAATGTTGGTGCGGTCACGCCGCATTGTAGTTACGCTCATCTGCTACCTCCATCATGTGCGGCCGGTAAAAAGTGCCGACGGAACCGACCGTCACCGCCCTTAAGTGTGTGGGCAATTCCCACTGCTTGCAAGACCTTGTATGGGTTCATAGTAAATGAAACTCATGCGACCTTGTCAGCTTGTGCTTCGTTAAGGTACTCCATGGGTGTCAATCCGTGCAAGGTGTAATGAGGCGTAATGGGGTCGGCAGGTGTTATATTCACCTCCACCTGACGCATCTGAAATCCTTAGTCCGGAGCGGGAATATTAGATTTTCCTGCGGTGCGGTTCTGTGTTTTGGCTCGCTCTGCATAATATGCGGCCAGGACGTGAAAGGCGGGCTTCTTAGTGATTTTGTCTGCGGCGATCAGACCTTTGCGGTTGAATCCGCGCTGATGGATACCCTGGCGTCGTTCCACCCTGAAGTCATAGAGAATCCAGGGACTCATGCCTATGACATAATCCAAATTCTTCAGGATATCGATTTGCCGGCGATAAACTTCAGCCTGATAGGCGAGGCTGAAAAGCCCGGTTTCGGGACCCGAGATATGATCTCCATCAGCCCCCATTTCAGTGATCACCACCGGGCGGTCGGGATTGGAATTGGCACCTATGGCTTCGAGGTCGCTGAAGCTCTCTTCGTACCAGCCGTAGTATTCGTTGATGCCAATGACGTCGATATGTGCCGTTAGCCGGTCTTCGATAGTCAGCGTCCGGTGGTTGATCAGACATGCGGCCGCAGTCAGGCGGCTGGGATCTTCCGTCCGGGCGGTGTTTGCCAGCCCCTTCATAAAGTCAAGCCGTGCATCAGTGTCAGGGTTCTCATTGCCAATCGACCATATGATCACACTGGCGCGGTTACGATCCCGCCGGATGAGCTCGCGCAGTTGGTTTTCCGCATCATCCCGTGTTGCCGGATTGGTAAAATCAATAGCCCAATAGACGGGAATTTCCTCCCAGAGCATCAAGCCCATCTCGTCGGCAATCTTGGCGGCAAGCTCATGGTGGGGATAATGCGCTAATCGAAGGAAATTGCATCCAAGTTCACGGGCATGGGCAAAGCGGCGGCGGATGTCGTCCTCACTTGTGACCTTGCCCATGGTTTCATCGTCTTCGTGCACACTGATCCCGCGTAAAAATATCGGCTTCCCATTCAGCAGGATTTTGGTGCCTCGCCTTTCAATCCGGCGGAATCCGACCCGGTCGGTGACGCGATCATCGCCAGAAGTCAAGGTAACGTCGTAAAGTACGGGGTTCTCGGGAGACCAGAGATCGGGTTTTGCATCAAGATTAACTTCGGCGCGACCGTCGGTCAGGGGCAGTGTGGCCGTGAGATGAAGCGCCGGGATGTCCAGATGCGCCTCGGTTGCGGGGCCGTCCACGGCGACCTCAACCCGGAGGCCATCATCGGTCAAATACACAAAAAAGTCCCGGATTACCGTTGCCGGCGTCTCGAATAAATCGACCTCGCGGTAGATGCCGCCATAGTTAAACCAATCGGTGTTTTGCATTGGAACCCGATGTGGAGTCCGGCGGTTGTTTACACAGAGCATCAGCCAGTTCTCACCGCTCGTTAGCGCCCCGGTCAACTCGACGCAAAAGGGTGTCGATCCGCCATAATGATTGCCGAGAAAATGGCCGTTGAGAAAGACTTTGCAATCATATTGAGCGGCCCCGATGCGTAGAAAGAGACGCTTGTCCGGTCCGAGCTCATAGTTAAAAGGCCGCGTGTACCAGGCGGAGCCTTCAAAAAAATACCATCGCTCGCGGAGCATTTGCCAACATGACGGTACCGAAACAGTTTCGCCCTCAAAGGGATCATAATCCCAAGGTTCGGTCCGCTCGGCTTGTGGGATCGGGGACATGGCGAACCATTTCTGGCGAATTCCGGTATCGAGCAGGTCGACGCAGAAATTCCAATCCCCATTGAGCGACTGACCGGTCCGCCCGCCGATAAAGATCAGCGTCTCGGTGTTCAGGTTTTGCAGATTATAGGGTCGGTCGTAATCTTCGTCATGAAGCGACGAAAGAGCGTTTTTAGCAAGATCTGAACGCTCAAGCATTAAGCGTCTCCGGGGCAGTTAGGATTGCAGCAAACTGTGTCATGGTCGAAGTGATCGCGCAATGGGAAGAGACCGGTCGATCGGCAAGGACACGCGTTCCCCGGTGCGGTCCGAATGGTAAATGGCAGACACTAATTCAATGGCGGCGATTCCTTCGGTAATCGTGACTTCCCGACCGGGACGTCCTTCAAGTGCGTCAGCAACCGCCTCAAAAAACCCGGCATAGCCCTCAAGTGCACGAGGAGCGTTCTGCACCACGGCATCGACCTTGGCCTGCATTGATGATGGATCACGTGCGGTGAAGGTCCAGCCCTCGCGTCCGGGTGCATAGGGCACATCTCCGCTTTCGGCAGTGAGGTGCTCGTAGACCAGTCGCATCCGCGTTGTGTCGGTGGCCGCCCCGAGCGTGATCGAGGAATTTGCGAGTGCGCCATCGGCCATCAGGAACGAAATGGCTGCACAATCCTCGGTTTCGATGGGATTGGCACGGGTCGTCACCACGGCCGCCACCTCGGCCACAGGTCCGAAATGATGCGTCAGCAAGTCGTGGGCATGGATTGCGTGGCTGAGTACAGCACCGCCTAGTTCGCGCTCCCACGTGCCGTGCCAGTGGTTGGAATAATACTCTGCGTCCCGACTCCAATGGGTTTCGATGGCGGCAACCAGGGGGCGCCCCAACAACCCCGCCGCACGTAATGCGGACAATTGATAAAGCGAATTGCCGTATCGGTATTGAAACACAGGGAACACCCGGGCCTTTGATCGCGCTTCGGCTTCAGCCAGTTGATCAGCTTCGGCCAGCGACCCGGCTACAGGTTTTTCCACAATCACATGTTTGCCGGCCTCAAGGGCACGAATGGCAACGGGCACGTGCATCGCGGGCGGAAGGCAGATATCGACAATATCTATGCTTGTGTCGGCGAGAACATCCTCAATCTCGGTCGTAGCGCGAGCACCTGTCGATTCGGCATGGCTTAAGGCAAGGTCATGGTTTATGTCGCAAATCGCTGCGATGCGAAACCGGTCGGATAGCCGGGTGTAGCCATTGATATGCTCGCTTCCTATCCCGCCACCCAATATGGCCACGTTAAGCGTCATTTAAGGCTCCCAGGCGTGTCGCACCCGCCTGCGCCTGAAGTGCAAGCTCCATGACTTTGAAGCAATGGGTCTGAGACATCGCAGTTTCACCCCGGTTTATTACATCATCAATCAATTGGCCGAAATAGGGAAGCGGTGCATCCGAGGCGTCGATATACTCGCACCGGCTGCCATTGACCAGGATAAGATGATCGGTTCCCTCGCGTCCGGCGACATCCACGTATTTGCGGAGTTCTATATAGCCTTCTGTCCCCAGTATGGTCAGGCGCCCGTCGCCCCAGGTCGGCAAGGCATCAGGTGTGTACCAATCCACGCGGATATAACCGCTGCCCTTATCCGAACGCAGCAGGATTTCCCCAAAATCCTGAAGTCCGGGTGTTTCGGGATTGGCAAAATTGCCAATCGTTGAAGACACGATTTCGGCGTCGTCCGAGCCGGTGAAATAAAGAAACTGATCGACTTGATGCGAGGCGATATCCGTCAGAATGCCTCCATAGGCGGCAGCGTCGAAAAACCAGTCGGGCCGTGTGCCGGGATTCAACCGGTGCGGACCCAGTCCCACTGTTTGAACCACTTTACCGATTGCGCCATCGGCGACAAGTTCGCCGGCGCGGCTCACGGCGGGGACCTCGAATCGTTCGGAGAAATCAATTGACCAAATCCGGCCGGTCTCGGCCACGCAGGCGCGCAGCGCGGCCAATTGCTCAAGCGTCGTACAGCCCGGCTTGTCGGTCATCACGTCCTTGCCCGCCCTCATCGCCTTGATGGCCAGATCAGCCCGTCGCGAGGGGATATCGGCAATCAGGATCATGTCGATCTCAGGATCATCCAGGAGCGTCTGCTGATCCGAGATTCGCGGGATGTCAGGAAAGCGTTCCAGGAACCCCGCCATCGGCTGGGGGTCTCCTTCAGTGTACCAGCCTTTACAGGTGCATCCGCAGGCCTGCATTCTCTCCAGTTGGCCATAAATATGCCGATGATCGATCCCGATCACCCCAAGTGTCAGACTCACGTCAATGTCTCCATGTCTATGCGACGCCCCTCGCGGGACGACAATTCCAGGGCTGCGATCAGCCGGTGAACGTCGAGCGCCATCGCACCGGTAACCCTTGGGTCACGGTCCTCTGAAATTGCGTCGGCGAAATCGGATATCACGGATTGGTGCCAGTCGAAAGGGAAGGCCATCGGATCGGCTCCGCCCCCTGTCCCGGATGCCTCGCCCCCGAATGTCTCGGCCCGTCCGTCCCGCCAATGGACGGTGAGGACACCTGATTTCAACGTTGCCGCGGCATGGTCGAAATCGAATTGCAGGCTTTCAGCCTCACCGGGGAAGCTTGCCGTGCTGGCAAAAAGTGCGCCAACAGCCCCGTTGGCAAAATACATCGCCCCAGCCGTGACGTCTTCGGATTCCATATTGTGAAGGGGCGTTGTCGCGCAGAGTGCCTGGACTGAGATTACCGGGCCGGACAGTGATAGCATCAAATCAAGAGTGTGGATGGCCTGGCTGATCATAACGCCGCCACCGTCACGGGCGTAGCTGCCGCGGCCCGGCTCATCATAATAGGCCTGATCACGCCACCAGGGCACATTGGCGCGGACTATGCGAACCGCTCCCAGATCACCGGATTGAATCATCTCGGCGAGTTTTTCCGAAGCTGCGCGGAACCGATGCTGGAATACAACCCCCAGGCGCACATCGGCATTGTCACAGGTCTCAACGATGGTTTTCGCACCCGCCAGATTCCGCTCAAGGGGCTTCTCCGACAAAATATGCTTGCCCGCCCGGGCAAACCGGTCAACGATCTCCTGCCGGGCATTTGGCGGTGTGATCAGGAGAAGCGCGTCGACGCGCGGGTTGTCAGCCAGAGCATCAAGATCGGGAGTCGCGGCAAATCCATACTCTTCGGAAAATGCCTGACGACTCTCGGGGGTGCGGGCAAATGCCCCGATAACGTCGATCCGGTCCCTGAGCGCCTGCAATGCCAGAGCGTGGGGTCTGGACGCCATACCCAGGCCGACTACAGCCAGTCCGAGTTTCTTGCTCATCATGCAATCCCGTTCGCGAGCGTCTTGCCATTCTTGTCGAAGATGTGCAGGTTTTTCCGGTCAATACGGAGTGCGACCTCCTGACCACTGCGGACAGACAACTGGCCGGGCCGGTGAACGGTGATGTTGGGGAGTCCATCGGCATCGCAATAGAGATATGTTTCGCCACCCAATTGTTCGGCCAGGGTGAGGTTAGCGATCAGATCAGCATGGCTTGTCTTTGTCACTTCCAAGTGCTCGGGTCTTATGCCGATGAAACATTTGTCGCCCGCAGCCAGTCCGGCAACAGCAGGGACGTCGAGGGCGCAGGAACCCGCCTTCAGGACAAGACCGCCCTTGCCCTTGCCCTTCCCGGCGATCGCTTCAAAGATGTTCATCTTTGGCGATCCTATAAAGCCGGCAACGAAGGCGTTTTGCGGTTTGTTGTAAAGATCAAGAGGTGTTCCGGCCTGCTCGATCCGGCCGTCCTGAAGAACCACGATCTTGTCGGCCAGCGTCATCGCCTCCACCTGATCATGAGTAACATAAATCATCGTGCCGCCAATATCGTCGTGTAGTGCCGCAATCTCCTTGCGCATGTTCACGCGCAACTCGGCGTCCAGATTTGAAAGCGGCTCATCGAAGAGAAAAGCCTTCGGGTTGCGTACAATTGCCCGTCCGATTGCCACCCGTTGCCGTTGACCGCCGGACAGGGCCTTGGGTTTCCTGCCCAGATAGGCTTCGAGTTGCAAAAGCCGTGCGGCATTGTTCACCCTCTCATCGATCTCGGCCCGCGGCATGTTTGAGTTTTCCAGCCCGAATGCCATATTTTTGTATATCGTCATATGCGGGTATAGCGCATAGGACTGGAACACCATGGCCAGGCCCCGCTCTGATGCGGGGATCCCGTTTACGGTTTCGCCGTCGATGACGACTTCTCCGCCGGTCACATCGGCAAGGCCGGCGATGATCCGCAGCAAAGTGGATTTTCCGCAACCTGACGGTCCGACAAAAACGCAGAATTCGCCCGAGTCCACCGCCAGATCGACTCCGCGGATGACTTCCACCGGGCCAAATGACTTTTTCACATTTTTTAATCGTATCTCAGTCATTGAACTCCCCTTATTTCCTATCGACTGCGCATTGCTGCGGCTTGTTTCGGTTCGGCCCGCTGCATGCGGAGCGGCGGGTGTCCATTCAGAATTTTGCTGATATCGTCCAGCATTGCATCACGGAGCCGGATATATGATGCTTCGATCCCGCCGGCCAGCTGTGCGGAAAAAAGTGTATTGCCGGCCCGGCGCCAGGGGCTGTCCTTCGGTGCCGGTTCTTCCGGAAATACGTCCACAACAGCGCGAAAGGCTCCTGAGCTGGCAAGATCCAGGAAGGCTTCGAAATCGACAATCTCCGCTCGCGAGACCAAGACTACTGTGGCGTCCTGGCGTATTTTGGATAGCAGCGCGCGG
Source organism: Parvularculales bacterium (assembly GCA_036881865.1). NCBI lineage: Bacteria > Pseudomonadati > Pseudomonadota > Alphaproteobacteria > Parvularculales > Parvularculales bacterium. The sequence goes on from JBAJNM010000053.1 coordinate 6,863, forward strand.
GTCAGGAAACCCTCGTTTTCAGTGGTCACCCCTGCCAGCAGGAACAGCACGTCGGATTGCGATATCGCCTGATCGAGATCCGCCGGCTCAACCTCTTCAGAACGCAGGTACTCGTCCGATAGCCAAGGGTCGTGGACGCTTAGGCTGACGTCGAAGGGGCGGAGCAAAGGGGTCAATGCGCGGCCAAGGTTGCCATAACCCACCATCGCGACTTCGGCGCCAAAGAGCGACTTGGCCCGCTGATTTCCAGCGATGCCATAGGACTCTTTTCCTGTGCGGAAGAGTAAGTCAGCATCGTTAAGACCGCGCAATGAGGTAATGGCCTGTCCCAGGCAATATTCTGCTACCGCCGGGGCCATCGCCGGAGCGGCCGACAAAACGTGAATTCCGCGCGACTGGCATTCTTCGTAATCGATATTCGCCTCCCAGTTTGCCTTCACATTGAGTATCGCGCGGAGGTTCCGCGCGCGTTCCAGGCGCGCACGGTCCATCGCCGTCTGACCGATCAGGATGGTCATCCGGTCAAGATTGGCCTCTACCAGATCGTCGGGTGCGCGTGACCCCCAATGGGCGACGACATCGCCCAGCCGATCGAGTTCCGCCGCGCAATCGGGCGTGTAGACCATAGCCTCGTTGCGCGGATACGGGTCCATGAAGATCAGGGGTCTGATCATTTCATCCCCGTTGAGGCAATGCCGGTGGTGATGAATCTCTGAAGGAATGCAAAGACCAGCGTCACCGGAATCAGCGTAACCACCGTCATCGCCAGAATGTAATGCCATTGCACGTCCAACTCGCCCTGAAAGGCGTTCAGCCCCACCTGTAATGTGTAGACTTCGGAGCGGTTCAGTACGATCAGGGGCCAGAGGAATTCATTCCACCGCCACATAATTGAAAAGATCGCCAGAACCGCGATTGCCGGCATTGTCAGCGGCAGGACGACCTTCCAGTAGATCCTCCACTCGCTGGCCTTGTCCATCCGCGCAGCCTCGATCAACTCCTTGGGAATGGTCAGCATGTATTGGCGCAACAGGAATACCCCTGTCGGCGTTGCAGCCCCGGGCAGGATCACCGCCCATAGCGAGTTGATCATGCCCATCGAGGTCACCACCAGATAGACCGGCACCAGAATTACCGTGATCGGGATCATCAGTGTTCCGATCACGAACAGCATGATCGCATTGCGGCCCCGGAATTCGTAGATCGCAAGACCGAAGGCCGCCATGGAATTGATGAGCAGGGTCACCAGAGTCGCAATTGCGGTCACAACCACCGAATTGTAGAGATATCTGGTGAAGTCGAACCGCTCCAGCGGGTCTCGGTAGTTGTCCCAGGCCATACGGAATTCGCGCACCTCAGAGCGCTGATCGATCGGAACTTGAATTGTTTCACCCGGATTCTGAGGGTCAACCATCTGGCTGACGATCCCGATGCGGCGAATCTGGGCCAGTTGTGTTACCGTGCCGTCCTCCTGCTTCACCTCGTAGAGCGGCAGTGGTTTCTCATAGCCTTCCACCTGCACTTCGATCTGCCCAAGCGGCAGAAAGGTGGGCGGAAACTCCAGTAAGGCAGACGAGGTTTTAAAGGATGACAGCACCAGCCAGACCACCGGTCCGAACATCAGGAAAATGCCGAAGGCCAGATAAAAATAAGTAAAGACATCGGTCCAGTGAAGCCGACCCTTCCCGCCGCGCCTGGCGGTCAAAAGGCTGCCGATGGTGCGGACGGGTTTGGCGGAAATGTCAGGCATCGTCCTTCCTCCGGGTTGCGGCCAGCTGAGCCATGGTTAGGACGAAGAGCGCCACCCCTAGAACCACAGATGCGGCAGAAGCCAGACCAAAATTCTGCACCTGGTTGGTGAAACCGGTATTGTAAATGTACTGGACGATGAATTGTGTGGCTGTACCCGGGCCACCACCGGTCAGCACGAAAACTTCATCGAAAATCTGAACGCCCTTGATCAGCGCCAGCACAATCACCACAAGCATGTTGGGCCAGAGGAGCGGCAGAGTGATCCGCCAGAAGACACGCTCTGAGCTGGTGCCGTCCATTTCGGCGGCCTCGTAGAGATCAGGGGGGATCGCCTGCAAACCGGCCAGCAGGATCAGGGTGTAAAAACCCATATGGGCCCAGATCGAGACGAAGATCGCCCAGAACATCGACCATTCGGGACTGACGAAGAACAGAATCTTATCCAGCCCTATTGAGACGAGGAATGCGTTCAGGATACCGTCGCGCAGCAGGATCCACTTCCAGATAAGCGCCACAACAACCGGCGATAACAGGACGGGGAAGAAAAACACTGCGCGGAAAAATCCGCGGGCGCGTATTTCGCGATTCAGGATCAGTGCGGTGATCAGCGAGAACAGGACCATGAAACTCACCTGGAAGAAGACGAAGACAAGGGTGTTGTAAATGCCTTTCCAGAACCGGTCCTCACGGCAGGTTTGGGGGTCCGTAATGTTCTCGCATTCCAGCAGGAAGCCATATTGCTCCGTGCCGACGAAAGGCCTGTCGGACGGAAAGAGCTGGATACCTCCGGTCAGTGAGTAAAAGAAATTTATGAAGAGGGGCAGGATGACGAAAAGGCCAAAAAACGCCAGATTCGGGAGCAAAAAGATCCAGGGCATTTTCCTGACGCCGATGCCCCGTTGGATTGCGGCAAGCGGCAGCTCGAGCATCCGGAACAGTAACCGGACAGGGGCACCCGCAAGACCGGCAAGACGGCCAGTGAATGTAAGATCGCTGTCCTGCGCCAAGGTGTCCTCCCGCAATCAATGCGCCCTGGCCCGATATCGGGCCAGGGCAAGTTTGTAGATTAGTTGCGTTCCTTTTCAGCCAACTCTTTCTCAACGTCGGAAGTCATCCGCTCATAGGCTTCGTCAAGCGTCAACTCGCCGACAATGGCTTCGTTCAGACGCGAGATCAGCGCATTGAACATCACCCGGTTGTTGGCGTAGCCCTGCAGGTCGAAGGCCACTGGCGAGATACCGGGCACAGCGGCAGAGAAGGTCGACAATGCATGCTTGGCACGAGGGTCGTCGGTGTCAAAGTCCACGCCGCTCTCCGCCAGACCGAGATGGCCGGGGATAAAGAGCGTCTTGCCGTAGAATTCTGACAGTTGCTTCTCCTGAGCGAGGAAGTCCATAAGTTTGGCGACTTCCTCGGGATGATCGGTCCCTGCAAGTCCGACTAGTGCCGCACCGCCAGGCATACCGGTACAGGCGGCAGGTCCGCATGGTGCGGGAACAGCCCACCAGTCAAAGGCATCGCCGATCGTCTCGGCGAATTGCGGGATCTGCCAGGATCCGGACATATACATGACTGTCTGTGCGTTGGCGAAGTCCTCGTTAGCGCCAAGATAAGCCGAGCCGGAGACCGAACCCCAGAGATCTTTGGACATGGTGCCGTCCTGATGCCAGTCATAAAGACGCTGTGCCATTTGCTTCAGGCCATTGTCCACCAGTGCGGGATTGCCGGCTGAATCGAACATCTTCGCGCCCATGGCAATTGCCGGACCGGAAACACGGTGCCCGGAACGGTCCCAGGCCATCGGGATCGGAATGTCCAGCTTGTCGGCCACCTTGTTCACCGCAGTGGCGTAGTCGTCCCAGGTCGCTTTATTGCCGGGCAGCGCGACTCCCGCCTGCTCGAAGAGGGTCTTGTTGATGTATGGACCGGTCACGGTCAACTGGGTCATGAAGCCGTTGATGGCATTCCCATCGGGATCCAGCCACTTCAGGAAAGGGCCGAAATTGGTCCGCCAGTAATTGGCGTCCTTAAGATAAGGTGTCATGTCGAGGTAATGTTCCGACAGGCCGCCGAGGTCGGTGACACGCGCAAGGTCGGGGCCTTCACCCGCGGCCAGCTGCACCGGCAGGCTTTCGATAATGGATTTGTAGGGCACCACATCGAGCACGACGGTGATGTCGGAATTTTCAGCCTCGAAACGATCCAGAAGCCCTTGCATGACTTCGCCTTCGATGCCGTCATTGTACCACGTCATCCGCAACTCGGTATCAGCAAGCGCGGCTCCCGTGGAGAGTCCGAGCGCCAGAGCGCAGGTTCCCAAAAGCAGTTTAAATTTACCAATCATAATTTCCTCCCATGAATGGTTTGAGTGTTAAGCCCGTAGCCGGGCCGTCGAATTCATTTTCGAAAGCGTATCGGAATCAACGTAATCGGTCAAGGACGCTGGGACAGGACACCGGGACCCGGTCTTGTCAGGTCAAGATGTTCGGTAATTTCGCCTCAAAGAGCAGATCGGGTGCCGGCCCCGAACGGAAATTGCATATCCGCACATTGCCCGTCGGTATGAGCTGCGCCAAGCCTGCACCAAGCCTGTTGCACGATTTTCCCCGGGCTTCTACTCTGGAGTTCTGGTGTACCTACTTAGCGGGGGCGGCGTAAATGCAATCTTTAACAAGAGCCGGGTTAAGACGCCTTCTTTGCCTCAAAGACATTGTTTCCCCTAACGGGTCGGTGGTCGGGGAGTATATCGAAGGTAAAGTGCGGATACGGCATTATCAGCTCGGTCCGGGCCGCATACCCGCACTTTCCATCGCGCCTGTTCGGCATGAGCCCGGATCTTGTGCCGTGCTCTACTGTCATGCCCACGGAGGTGCCTACGGGATCGGGAAATCCGAGTTGCTTGAGGGCCGGCCTGCGCTCCTGAACCCGCCCCTGGCACGTGCCATCGCAGAGGCGGGCGCGGTAGTTTTTTGCGCCGATATGCCGGGGTTTGGTGAGCGCCAGCCGGAAGGATCCGAATCCGCACTCGCTAAGTCTGCTCTTTGGACCGGGCAAACGCTTCTTGGCCAAATGGTCAGTGATCAGCTTCTCGCCCTTGCTGTTCTCATTGAGCATGAGAAACCCTCGCGGGTCGCGACCCTTGGCATTTCAATGGGGGGTACGCTTGCCTATCTGGTGGCTGCGCTGCGTGAAGACATCGCGGCAGTAGCGCATCTCTGTGTTTTCGCCGATATCGCCCCGCTGATCGAAACCGGAGACCATGATCTTCATGGGCCGTATTTGACGATCCCGGGGTTGCTTCCTGCATATGATATGAGTGACATTGCCGCTTTGGTGACGCCAAGGTATCAACTTGTGGCGACTGGAGGCGGTGATCCGCTAACCCCGGACAGCGCCTATGAATGCGCAATGGCGCGACTTACAGAAGCCTATGGCGATCATCCCGAACGTCTGACGATCATTCGCGATAAAAACTCGGGACACTGCGAAACCGAGCTCATGCGCGAGGCGGTTTTGGCTTTTCTTGCAGCGCGATTTGAAATGACACCTTAAAATGAGGGGAATGTTCTTCCCTGAGAGCAAGATTTACCCGGCTTTCCCTCCTGTTGTCGATCCTTGCATCATTCGCAACGGGGCTTATGTCGCCCCCGAATCGCCGGGGTTTTCAATTGAAATGAAAGCCCGGAGCATTTCCGATAACACGTTCCTGCCGGCAATCGAAGAGGCCGGTAAGTAGTTCCTGGAACACCTCCGGGCAAATGTTGAAAAAATGCCAGATCTGCCTTATCAACATGAACGGCGGAAGAAATGATTTAGGTCGTCAAGGCGGGGTATATCGTATCATGCCTTCGGCGGGATGACGCCTTTTCTGAACATAAAGCACCCGTAGAAGCGGCGTTCACCCGTTTGAATGACACAATGGGCCATGCGCGCCAAATCGTAAAAAGCAAAGCGCTCCACTCCGATCATCGGACGGGATTTGCCTTCGGCACTGTCGATGACGGCCTGCACTTCAGCCTGTACGGGCGGAATTTCACCGGGGGAGTCGACCATTTCCATACGGCAGGCGAAATCATCGACGAATGTATCAAGCGGAAGGACGGACAGTATCGCTTCGGCGGTTTCCGCAGAGGTGAGGTTCTCCATCTGCAGCAACCGGCCGACAGAAGTGTGTTTTGCCACGGAGAAGGCCGGAAAATTCGTATCGCAGATAATGATCATATCACCGTGTCCGGCCGACCTCAGCGCATGCAGAACATCGGCGTTCAACCTGTTATCAAGTCCCTTGAGCATCTACTTTTCTCCGCACAGCTTGAGTCTTTCGGCAACTGCACCTGCAAGTGCCGCATGCGCCTCCGGCTCAAAATGGATCCCATCCACTTCGGATACGGCAATACTTTCTGCAGCCATCATTGTCCCGTAACCCGCACCCGATAGCAAATCAGGAATACAGCGCTGCATCTGCTGTGATTTTGCAGCCCCGCCGATGAACTTCTCCGCAAGACAACCGGTTTCTATGATCGGCGGAGGGCAGATGAAGAGCATCTCCGGTGCGTCGCCGCCGGGTCCGGCTTCGGATTGCGATATCGTCTCGGCGATCTTGATCAGGGACAGTCCGATATCAAAGGCGGTGACAGAAAACCTTGCCTTCAGGTCGTTTGTTCCAAGCATAATCAGGATCATGTCGATGGGCTTGTGGCTTCTCAGAACCGCTGGCAGATAAGCCAGTCCGTTCAGGAAACACCCCTCGATGGGATCATCATGTAGCGTAGTGCGGCCGGGCAGGCCTTCTTCGATGACCTGCCATGAGGTGCCCGTTTGTTTTTGCAGGCGCTGCGGCCATCTGATCCCGGCATCGAACCGGTTACCGCCGGAAATGTCCGCCATGGGCGAGGTACCGTGGGTGTTGCTGTCGCCGAAGCAGACCAGGGTTTTCATGACAAAACTTCCTCTCATATTGTTGTTCGGCTGAGAAAATATCAATTCCCAAATGACTTGATGTTATATCCTCAAATACAGTTGGGGGTCAGGCCGTTCCCCTGACCGGGCGGTCATTGGCGATGTTGAACGTCATGCCGTCAAGGAGTTCAGCCAGATCCGGGCGCGCCGCCGGTCCGTTGGAGATATCGACTAGCATCAGGGATCCGTCCGGGCGGATACCGAATGCGCCGGGTTCTGAAAACAGACCTGTTGTTTCCGCTTCCGAGAGAGGCTCGGAGACATAAAGTCCAAGCTGGCGCATCTGCGCCTCACTCATACCGTAGCAAAGATCGAAACTCCAGCCGAACTCCTCCTTGTCCGCCAGCGCTTTCTCTTCGCTGTCGGCGGAAACGACGACGACGTCCAAAATGTCCGTCCAGTCGGAAAGTGTGTCATTCAATTTATTCAGGAAGCGTTTGCAGCGCGGGCAATGTTTGCCGCGGTAGACAAACAGCATCGTCCAGCGGTCCTTTTCCCCGCCGATGGTAATCGTCCTGCTTTCTCCTGCAATGGGAAATTCGAATTCTCCGATTGGAGTGCCTGCTTGTGGTTTTCCCGAATTCATCTGTCACCTCTGACATTATCCTTGATGTGGTAAGATTTTAAGAGTCATGTATCAGATTCTTATCCTGGCTTGTAGTCCCGGTTAGCTTCGGGGTCATCATAAGAAGGGGTGAGATGCCCGATATCCTTCCAAAGGGCTTCCGGAATCTCAGTTTGCGCCCAGTCAAGCGTCTGTGCCACCCTCTCGGGTTTTGTGACGCCAACGATTGTCGATGTGACCCGGGGATCCCGCATGGAAAATTGCAATGCAACAGCACCTGGAGCCACACCGTGCCGGGTGCAGATATCCTCGACTTCCTTGACCGGGGCCAGAGTTTCCGCCGTCGCGGGCTGATAGGTCACTTGCGGCATCTCAACACTGCCTTTTGCGAGAACGCCGCCTGCATATGGGGCTGCATTGAGGACCGCAATGCCGCGCTTGGATGCGTCGGTGAATAACGTATCGGCACTGCGGTTCAGCACAGTCCACCGGTTGTGATTGATAAGCGCATCGAAAGGTTTCTCGCGTAAAATTAGCTCCATGACATCGAGCTTGCCCATGGCCAGACCAACGGCATCGGCGAGACCTTCTTCCTTGAGTTTAAATAATTCATCCAGAGCG